>JAZQGM010000077.1:0-16338 GCA_045540075.1 Acetatifactor sp.
TCGCCGTACTCAGCAGTGTTGGAGATGGAATATCTCATACCTGCAAAACCACTCTGGTAGATCAGGTCTACGATCAGCTTCATCTCGTGGATACACTCAAAATATGCGTTTCTGGGGTCATATCCGGCTTCAACCAGTGTCTCAAAACCAGCCTGCATCAGAGCACATACGCCGCCACACAGAACTGCCTGCTCACCGAAGAGGTCGGTCTCGGTCTCTGTACGGAAGTTGGTCTCCAGAACACCAGCTCTTGCGCCGCCGATACCAAGTGCATATGCAAGTGCGATATCCTGAGCCTTGCCGGTAGCATCCTGCTCTACCGCGATCAGACAGGGAACACCCTTGCCGGCCTGATACTCACTTCTTACAGTATGTCCGGGTCCCTTAGGAGCGATCATGGTAACGTCTACATTCTTGGGAGGTACGATACATCCGAAATGAATGTTGAAACCATGTGCAAACATCAGCATGTTGCCCTCTTCCAGATTGGGCTCGATGTCATTCTTGTACAAGTCAGCCTGCTTCTCATCATTGATCAGGATCATGATGATGTCAGCCTGCTTAGCTGCTTCTGCTGCAGTATATACTTCAAATCCCTGTGCTACTGCTTTTGCCCAGGACTTGGAGCCTTCATACAGACCGATGATTACATGGCATCCGGAATCCTTCAGGTTCAATGCATGAGCATGTCCCTGGCTGCCGTAGCCGATGATAGCGATAGTCTTACCTTCTAACATAGAAAGATTACAATCTTCCTGATAAAAAATTTTAGCCATTTTAAATTTCCTCCATTAAGTGAATAAATATTTATAACTTTAAGGTTAAATACCCATAGCTAACGAAAACTTAATACCAACAAATATAGTCGGCCATACACTCAAATATTACTCTAAATATGTAACATTCTCACTGCCTCTTCCAAGGCCTGCGATACCTGTTCTGGCAATCTCCAGAATTTCATATCCTCCCAGCAGATTAATAAATGCCTCAATCTTACTCTGATTACCGGTAAGCTCAATGATCAGACTATCTGTAGACACGTCAATAATTTTTGCACGGAAAATATCCGTCACCGCAATCACACCCTGACGCTGCTCAGCGGTCGCCTTGATTTTGATCAGAATCAGCTCTCTATAAACACTCTCATCCGGCTTCAATTCCTTAATTTCACGAACATCCACCAACTTCCCTACCTGCTTCTCAATCTGCTCCAAAATAGCCGTATCACCGCTAGCTACGATCGTAATCCTGGTAAACCTGGGATCCGCCGTAGTTCCCGCCGTAATACTCTCAATATTATACCCACGCCTGGAAAACAACCCCGATATCCGGCTCAACACCCCAGACGTATTATCTACCAACAACTGAAAAACTTTCTTCTGCATAATTAGACCTCTCTTTGTATTCATTCCAACCCTTGTACATTTTAACAAGATAAAGTACCAATGTCAACCTTAATCATCATTTTCCATGCATTTCATAAGTGCAAGTGTCCCGGTACGTGCCACTTCCACGATACTAATGGACTGGAACATGTTAAGCAGAAGCTTGATCCTCTCAGGTGTATCGCATATCTGGATCATCATGTAGTGTTTGGACATATCAACGATCTGTGCCTGCATAATTTCACAGACCTCCATGATCTCACGTCGATTGTTCTTATTATATTTAATCTTCACAAGCATCAATTCACGGCAGATACTTTTGCTCTCATCAAAGGTCTTTACCTTGATAACGTCCAGCTTCTTATTCAGCTGTTTCTCAATCTGCTCTATGGTGCGGTCATCTCCATTTGAGACGATGGTCATACAGGACACATCCGGATCATCGGTCTCTCCCACTGCAAGACTGTCAATGTTAAAGCATCTTCTGGAGAACAATCCGGCCACCTTACAGAGGACACCGGAGCGGTTTTCTACCAGTACAGAATAGATTCTTTTTCTGTTCATTTCCGTTCCTCCTTATTTCGTCAGATCCATAGGGTCAATAATACATTCCATCAGGACAGATTCATCCCTTTCAAGGAACTCTTCGATGGCCTGAGACACATTATTCATATCAAAAATTCTCTGGAACTTCATACCGAAAGCTGCCGCAATCATCTCAAGATCAGGACTGCCGGACAAATCCACTACAGAATAATTATCCTTATAAGAATAATGCTGATACTCTCTTACCATGCCCAGATAATTGTTTTTCATAACAATGATCTTAACCGGAATATTGTGTTGCCTCATGGTTGCCAGCTCCATCATGGACATCTGGAAAGAACCATCTCCGCAGACTGCTATGACCTGACGATGAGGTGCTGCCACCTTGGCTCCCATAGCTGCCGGAATAGAGTAGCCCATGGTTCCCATACCGCCGGAGGTTAAAAATTTACCCTTCTTTACAATATGATAGGTACAAGACCATATCTGGTTTTGTCCTACATCAGCTACGTATATGGCATCATCCTGCATCTTACGGGATAACAGGTCTATAAAGGCAGCCGGATCCACATATGCGGGGTCTGGCTTACGCTTTCTTTCCATAACAACACGATATTCTCTTAAAGTCTCTACCCAGGCATCATGACTGCAGTCGATTTCTTCCTCGGCAATATCTTCAAAGATACATTTGGCATCTCCCACAAGAGGGATAGTAGGACCTGCATTCTTGCCAATTTCAGCAGGGTCCACATCAATATGTACCAGCACTTTATTCTGGGTGATCAGGTCTGGCTGACTCACTGCACGGTCTGCCACTCTTGCACCTACCATGATCAGAAGATCTGATTCGTTCATGGCACGATTGGCACAAGGTCTTCCACTATTGCCTACCATACCAAAATATAAGGGATGCTCAGAAGGCATCACACCGATACCCATCATGGTAGACACAACCGGGACCTGATACTTCTCCGCAAAAGCGCGGATTTCTTCTTCAGCATGGCTAAGGATCACACCGCCCCCCACACAGATGATAGGTCTTACTGCTTTCTCCAGTTCATGGATCACCTTCTTGATCTGCACCGCATGTCCCTTTACGGTAGGCTTGTAGGTGCGCATATTAATCTCTTCCGGATATTTAAACTTATTTATCACCGCGTTCTGGATATCAATGGGGATATCGATCAGAACAGGACCTTTGCGGCCTGTGTTGGCAATATGGAAAGCCTCCTTAAATACGCGGGGAATATCATTTACATTTTTTACAAGGTAACTATATTTTACAAAGGACTCCACTGCACCGGTGATATCTGCTTCCTGGAATACATCACTTCCCAAAAGCTCGCTGTTCACCTGACCGGTAATACAGACAAGCGGAATACTGTCTGCAAAAGCAGTGGCGATACCTGTTATCACATTGGTTGCACCCGGACCGGATGTGACCGCACAGACTCCGGGCTTACCGGTTACTCTGGCCAGTCCGCTTGCGGCGTGGGCTGCGTTCTGTTCCGTACGGATCAGAATCGTACGAATGTCGGATTCCAGTATGCTATTATAAAATGGACAGATTGCAACACCGGGATAACCGAATACAACGTCCACTTCTTCGGCTTCCAGACATTTGATTATGGCATCTGCACCTATCATATATGATCCTCCCTTTCGTTCATTAAACTATAGTACAACATTTTACCACATTAAAGTATAAACGTGCAAGTACTTCTTTGATTTTTTTACAGTTCAGCCAGCAACTTCATTGCCACTTTCACAGCCTCTGCTGCATCCCCGGCATAACCATCCGCACCAATCTCTTCTGCATATTCTTTGGTGATCACAGCACCGCCGATCATGACTTTAGAAGTCAACCCTTCTTGCTTTACCAAAGCCACAACTTCACTCATGCGCTGCATGGTTGTAGTCATTAGTGCAGAAAGCCCTATGATTGCTGCATGATGTTCTCTGGCACTTTGAAGGATTCTTTCTGCCGGAACATCTTTTCCCAGATCGATGACTTTGAAACCATAGTTTTTCAGCATCAAGGTTACCAGATTTTTACCAATATCGTGAATATCTCCTTCCACCGTTGCCATGACAACAACCGGCATATCAGCAGTGTCAGCTTCCTTTAATAAAAGAGGTTCCAGAACGTTGATGGCATTTTTCATGCTTTCCGCACTGGCAATTAGCTGAGGCAGGAAATATCTGCCTTTATCAAAATACTCTCCCACTAAATTGATAGCAGGAAGGAGTGCTTGATTCAGAAGTTTAGAAGGATCTTCACCCTGTTCCAGAGCCTTCTTTGTAAGAGTGGCAATGTTCTTACGTTCTCCTTTTAGGACTGCATTGTGGAGAAGATGGTAGACATCATCCTGTTGTGGAATCATAGTATTCTGTTCTTGCACAACAGTTGTCTGTTTTTGTATCTGTTCCTGTTTTTCCTTTACAGCCGACACATATTCAATATATCTGATATCTGCTTCTTCTTTATTCAGAAGCAGATCCGTAGCCAATGCACAGCTGACCAACAGCTCTTGAGAGGGGTTGGCAATGGCCATGGTAAGTCCTGCCGAAATGGCAAGTGTGAGGAAAGCAGTGTTTACGTAACTGCGCTCCGGCATACCAAAAGATATATTAGAAAGTCCGCATATGGTTGCCAGCCCCAGTTCTTTACAATAACGTATAGTCTCCAAAGTCTCCAGTGCTGCTTTCTTATTGGCACCGATGGTGGTAACGAGACCATCTACAATGATATCCTCCTTGGTCAGGCCAAGCTCAAGTGCCCTGTGGAGTATTTTTTGTATGATTGCTTTCTTTTCTTCCAGATTCTCCGGAAGACCTTTATCAGACAGAGGAAGCAGTATAAACATGGCACCATACTTGGCTGCCAATGGTAAAAGCTTTTCAAACTTCTCCGTCTCCAAAGAAATGGAATTGATCAAGGCTCTGCCGGGATACTGCCTCAGCGCCTCTTCCAATACTTCTACATGACTGGAATCTAAAGAAAGGGGTAAATTGGTAACGCTGCCCACTTCCCTGATAGCCTGTATCATCATCTCTTTTTCATTGATACCGCTCATTCCCATATTTACATCCAGAATCCGGGCACCACAGGCTTCCTGTTCTTCCGCAAAACGTCTTACCATATCAAGACTGCCTTCCCTAAGGCTTGCCTGAAATGCCTTCTTACCGGTAGGATTGATTCTCTCACCCACGATCAGGAAACTTTGGTCAAGGGAAAAAGAGACAGTCATTCGTTCTGAAGTCAAATATCTGGTAGTGCTCTTTACAAGAACAAAAGGTTTTCTGTTCTGTGTGACAGCCTTCAACCCACGGATATATTCAGGGGTTGTGCCACAACATCCACCCAATATAGAGGCACCGGCTTCTGCAAGCAATACCATCTCCTGTGAAAACTGCTCAGGGTCCATGCTGTAACAAGTATTTCCCATAGCATCTGTATAAGGAAGACCCGCATTTGGCTTGGCAATCACAGGGATATTTACTGACTGTGCCATGGTACGGATGATCTCCTGCATCTTTGCAGGTCCCGTGGAACAGTTTGCTCCGATTGCCGCTGCACCCAGCTTCTCCAAAACAATAGCTGCAGTGAGGGCATCTGTGCCAAACAGTGTACGTCCGTCTTTTTCAAAAGTCATGGTAACCATAACAGGAAGCGTCGACACTTCTTTGGCTGCGATCAAAGCAGCTCTGGCCTCCTGCAGACTCATCATGGTTTCTACCACTAATAGATCCACACCTGCCTGTTCTAAGTAGCAGATCTGTTCCTTATAAATCGTTATCAGCTCCTCCAGCTCCATGGTCCCCATAGGAATCAGCTGTCTGCCCGTCATAGTCAGGTCGCCGGCAATCAAAACTCTTCTGTCCGTGCTTGCGGCTGCTTCTTTGGAAATACCAACCAGCTTTGTGATCATTTCTTCCATATGTTCTTCCAGATGATATTCTGAAAGTTTTACCCTATTACCGGAAAAGGTGGGACAATATAAAATATCGGTTCCGGCTGCAACATACTCCTTCTGCAGATTCAGACACACGTCTCTGTGTTCTAAGATCCACTGCTCCGGACATACACCGGTAGGCATACCGGCTTTCATCAGATTGGAGCCGGTTGCTCCGTCAAGATATCGTATTTCTTGTTTTACATATTCCTGAAATTCTAATTTATTCATGATCATTCTCCTCACATCTCTCTTATATATGTAAACACTTTTGGGCCAAAAAATCAACCTAAAATTTTATTTTTGTAACAGTTTTTCTAAATAAGTTGAAAAAAGTAAAAAAATGTGATATTTTAATACAAACACATCACTATACACACTATGGAGGGTTTGTTTTGAACAAGAAAGTTATCGCCATATTTACAACGTTGCTAATCGGATTATTACTGACCGCTTGCGGAGAAGACCCGGAACTGGCTAAATTTAAAGTAAACTTTGAAAATTTTTGTATTAATTTATCAACTTTGGATACAGCCATCAACAATATAGATGCCAAATCTGAAAATGCCAGCGACCAATTAATCGTTTATATGGACCAAATGGACCAACAATTTCAAGCGTTGGCAGCATTGGAGTTTCCGGAAGAATTCAAATATCTGGAGGAATTGTCTGAAGAAGCCGGTAAATACATGTCTGAGGCGGCTGATTCTTATGCCAAAGCGTATGCAAATGATACCTTTGATCAGGCTATGAGCGATTATGCATACAAGAATTACAAGAGAGCATATAAGCGTATTCAGCTGATTCTCATATACCTGCATGGAGATGAGCCCGGGGAAGAAGATTTGATCAGTGATTGATAAGATGAGTAACCAAAAACAGCCCACTTCTCTTTTGTAAGAAAAGCAGGCTGTTTTTGGTTTTCAAATTCTGTATCTTAATTTAAGATCTTAATGCTTCCAAGAATAGGAACTTCTTTTTCTTCATCCTTTGCAGCAGAAATGATACCGATCACAACACATACCAGGATCAAGATGCTGACAATAAAGGAAACGATTGGTCCAATGAAAGGGATCACTCCGATAATGCTATTGATAATTGCACAAAGTGCGATTACCAGCCCCTGATTCAGATGGAACTTAGCGCCTTCCTTATCTCCTGCGATATAAGCAACGATCCAACCGATAATGGTAAGATATGCTATGATACCAGTTACTTTTTTGTCCATGTTAATACTCCTTTCGTATTTTATATTGTAATTCCGTGCCTTATCCGTAGATAATTCTTGGCAAGGCAATTAACAACAATGATAATGACAGCCCAATAAAGATACCAGTTGCGAAACCTGATACCTTTGATACGCCCTTTGCTTAGCAATGCAAGCAGCTGGCTGACCATAAAAATGCTATATACCACCACCCCATATACCACCACCGGATGATACCAGAGCGCAGTAAGAGGCTTTCCTTCTAATAATGCCATCAACGCACGTGTACCACCACACCCGGGACAATAAATCCCAAACAGTATATCCCAGATACATCCACGAAAAGGCCACAAGGAAGAAAAAACCGCATCGTATAGCCCAAAAATCAAAACACTCACCGGCAAAGCACCTAATCCTATGTAAAAAAGCTTTCTCTCCGGTGCCTGCTCCTTACATTCCATACATTTCAAAAATCTGTTGGAACTCAGGTTCAGTTGCTAAAATAGCCACAACCAAAGAAACCATGACCATCATCAACAAACCTATTATGATACCGATAATAGAACAAACAATACCCGCCACGGACATTCCGCTCTTTCCCTGCTTTCTTGAAAGAATGGAACAAACAAGACCGGGAATACCAAGAAGTAAACTGTACCATTGACAGCATCCTGCCGGAATAGAAATAATACCCAGAATCATGCCCACAATAGCAAGTACATTACTCTGCTTGGGCGGCTGAGGCTGTCCTCCTGCCTGATAAGAATACTGCTGATTGTTCGCATCATACTGATAATTGTTATTCTGTTCATACTGATTGTTGTAATTCTGCTCATCCATATGACTCACCCTCCTAATGCGCATGCCACGGGCAGAACCCTGAAAAACCTTCAGTTCTGCTCTGTACGCATATTATATCATGCTGTTACTTTTTTTTCTACATAAATTTTTAAAAAATTTGTGAAAGCCTGATACGCAAAGGCCTATCCTTTTTAATCAAACTTACAAAAAAATGCCGGGTGACTGAACATAACCACCCGACATTCACTATATACACAACTAGATTTAATCACAATGTCTCAAGATAAAGGAAATCACCTGTGCAGGATCCGGCAAACCATGTGGATGATGGTCTCCACCCGGCTTTATGTATACCTCGATCTCTACTCCCGCATCCTTGTAAGCTTTCTGCACCCAGATACCATTCTCACAGAACGGAACAAAGCGATCACTGTCTCCTGATACAAGAATCACAGGAATTTTGTTGGCAACCAGTACAGGCAATTTATCCAAAGGCATCTCACGATAAGCCAGAAGCTCTGACACATTGGAAAGCTTCAGCGCACGAAGAATCTCAGCGAAAGGATCTTCGTCCAGTGGATTGCCCACACCAAAGCCACAGGGGCAGCTCATATAGTTTACCACAGGCGCATCCAGATACAGACACTTAATCAGCTCAGGATATCTGGCTGCAAACTTGATCGCAATCAAACCGCCGCAGCTCATTCCCACCGGAACGCACTTAGACTTTAAATGATATTCCGCTTGTACATGCCTTACAAATCTGGCCTTTCTGTCAAGATCCGGATTCGTTCCCCAACGGTTATCATTTTTAATAAAACACAGATAAAATCCATTCTTTACCAGATCAATCTCTGCTGCTTCCGGAAAAGCATCCCAATACTCTGTCTTAATAGCCAGATAACCGTTTTCAGTGCCCTCTTCCGGCATTACTACGATGGCATCATGCTCTTCAAACACAAAGCGGTTACATTCAAAACCATTCCATTTTTCACTCATATAAGTCTCCTTTCATAAAACGGCAAAATATTATAAACATGTTGGTTCATAATATTCTGCCGATTTGTGACATCTTATAACTTATCTATAAATTATACGTTGGTTCCTCTAGCCAGATTGAATGCTTCCTGAATCTGAGCCTTAATAGCTTCGTCTTTCTCCATTGCAAGCTGATGTCTTACTCTGGTCTTCATATACTCAGTGTTGATGGTCAGAGCAGCTTTGCATGCAGCAAGTCTGATGTCGCCATCTTCATGGTCAAGGTAATGTGTGATGTGGTTACGAGAATCCTCATCACCGATTGCTCCAAGTGATGCCAGAGCTTTCAGCAAAGTCTCCTTATCAGCCTTAGCCATAATTTTGATAATAGCTGCAGTTTTCTTCTTTGCAGCAGCTTTTTCTATCTTTGCGTTTGCCTTTTCGTTACTCATATGTATGCCTCCTGATGAAAGATTGCCTGCTGTAGTATGATTCATAATCCATTGTCCATACAGCCCGACAAAAATGTTATAGTATATACTTTACCTCAAAAATATGAACAAACTGTGTACACACAATGAAAATAAAATAAATTCTTATAAGCTCCAATTATTTTCCTTGCTTCTTAACAGAATTTGCCAGATGATATAATTCTTCCGCGGCAAGTCTTGTCTTGGCCACGATATCACCGCAATCCTTGGGAATGCAATAGTACTGCGTCTTGTTATCTCCGATACAGATCACATCCCCGATTTCGTACCAGAAAAAATCAGAATATAAACTATAGGAAGCATTGGGAGACTGCGCAAAATCAAGCTTGCCATCACAGCCGGTAAGATGAAACCCAGCTGTAGTGTGAAGCAGCCTTCCCTCTCCCACCTTGTAGATACAATCAGTATTTACCATCATATAGATGGCCACGGGTACATCAAGACGATAACTGCCGTCCAAAAGCTCTTTTCTGACACTTTCTCTCTGCCATCGGTACCAGTCAGGAATATGCGAAATCTCCGTCACACCTTCTGTAGCCTTCATATAGCCATCCTCAGTAAGTTCATATACCTTGTGACAGTTTTGACAGCTTAAGCAGATACCCTTGCCCAACATCTTGCCTTCCGTCAGACAGTGAGGACACTTGTAAAGTACCCTGTTAAGGCCGTCAGCCCTGAATTTCTCAGAAATTATAATTCCGTTTTCCTGTTGCCAGCGAAAATGATCAAAGCTAAAATGATGTTTTAAGATTTCATTCAACTCTTCCGGCCGTTTACTCTTTATATCTTCCGGTGAAAGTATATACTCCACTACTGCAGAAACCTTTGTCTTACGTCTTTGCAATCCATTATAAAGAGGATCTCTGTGGAAAGCACCGTAAGTACGCACGACCACAACAGGCACTTGTAAGAGCTTCAGACATTTCCCGATGCTTTCCGGCAACGGTGTAGCCGTTCCGTCAAAGCTATAACTGGCTTCCGGATACATGACAATAGAGCTTTTCAATTCCTTCACACAATATACCAGATCACGCACCAGGGAAGGATCCGTGATAAATTTCTTGGTTGGAATACAGCCTAGCATTTTCATAAGCCACTTCTTACCCACCAGACCATCTAACGTACATACAATCTGATACGGCCTGTCAGAAAAAAGCCTGGCTACAATCTCCAGATCAATAAAGCTGGAATGATTCATAAGAATCAGGCAGGGTTGATCTTTGGGAAGCTTCTCCATGCCGATCATCTCATCCTGAAACTTCGTCCTCCACAAATCATAAGTGGACAAAATACGCATCAGCTTGCGGAACACAAAACTTTGTTTCATTGGTTTTTCATGCACATAAGGAGTAAGAGATAACACCTTTTCATATGGTAGCACTTTTGTTTTAATCTTCATATTCCCTCACATAACTCATAAAGGACAACTTACAACAGTTCCCGCAACTTATCCAGAAACGCTTCTTCACCCCATGTGTTTATCTTAAAAAACATGGCCTGACTTCCGCCCGAAGTAATGGCAGACAACATAATCTCACCATCGCCCTTCTGAAAAAGCGTAACATTCATACTGACACGATTACCGCCGGCATAACTATACCGTTCAAACACACGCACACTACACTTGGCATCTCCACTACGAAAATCGCTGCGTTCCTCCAGACTGGCAGACATACTGCCATTTAAGATTCCATCCTCAATTTTCTTTAAAATCTGATCAAAATTACCACTTAACCAGCGTTCTAATTTAGCCATTGAATATCCCTCCGTGTAGATTAATAACAATTCTCTTTTGTAATTATAGCATTTTTACCGGGAGATATCCAGAACATTTTTTAAATCAGCTTTAAACTCGGTGCAAGAATTCAATCAATAGCCCCCATATCCCTATGCAAATGTAACTCCTTTTTTTACGTCCCTTGTCCACCATAATCCCTTGTACACGATCGGCATGTTCCAAGAGACCCTCTGCCAGAGAAAGCAATTCCGCTACCGCTTCCTGTTTCAATAAAAAAGTACTGTCAGGAAACAGTAATTTTTACCATTTCCTGACAGTACCTTTAGCATGTATACAAAATAATCATTAAGACTCAATTACTTCAACGGTCTTATCATAGAAAGATTTCAATGCTGCCGTTGCCAGCGTATGAGAAAGTGCCGTCTCTTCCGGTCTAAAGAGGCCGAAAGGAACCTCCACACCTGAATATTCCAGCATAAATGCAGCAATCTGCTGCTGAATGGCATCTGTAAATCCAAACTCAAAGATAGGTCCTGTAATAGTAGGGATCATGGGCTTGTAACCGATGATGATACGGTTCCAGGACTGCTCCTTACCCCAGGAAGAGGTATAATAAAATGCGTTGGCATCGTCACTGGAGAAACGAGCGCTGCAATCCATACCGTAGATTTCAAAGAACCAACGGTTGGTAGAACCGGGACACATACGCTTGGTCTCTAAAGTCATAGGAATCTCATCTCCGTCAGAATTCAAGGTCGTACAGAAAATGGTACAGTTATCGAAAGTATCACAAACTGCAGTACCGCCCTTACCATCCGGACGTTCCTTTACGATATTACTAAAATGCGCTCTCACAGTCTTAGGCTTGAAACCAAGACGGAAAGGCACATGTTGGGTGTGGATACCAAGGTCGCCAAGGCAGCCATACTCACCATTGAACTTCACCATGCGTTTCCAGTTGATGGGCTTGTTCACATCCATATCACTGCAATGATTGAAACCGCAGTGGATCTCCAGAACCTTACCAAACTTGCCTTCCTTGTACCAGTTGATCATAGTCTGCATGGCAGGATAATAAGGGAACTCACTACAGCAGCGCACAAAAGTGTCAGGATTTTCTTTGATAGCTTTCATAATGTTATCGTTTGCTTTTTTATCAATACCAAAAGGCTTCTCCCCAAGGAGCGCTTTGCCGCTCTTTATGATATCAATATAGAACTGTTCATGAAGATTATGAGGAACAGCACAATAAATGGCGTCGATATCCTCTTTCTCAAGAAGTTCCCTATAGTCCGATACCGCATACTTAATTTCCGGAAAATTCTTCTCAAACCACTCCATTTCCTTAGGAACAACGGAACAGATGCCCACAATCTCAGGTTTGGGAACATCATCAGTCAAATGACACCAGCGGGCAGCGGCGGAAGCAAATTCTCTCGCCATAAGCCCACAACCAATCAGGCCAAATTTAACAGTTTTCATGCTTTTTTTCCTCCTTTTCCTTTTTTACGCCATTGTTTCTAAAATCTCATCAAATGTGCGGATGATAAAATCAATTCCGGCTTCTGATGTGATAAGAGGCGGCTTGATCAATACTGCAGCCGGGCAGTTTTCTTTGTAGGTCTGGGCACTGACATCAATATATTTATCATTCACCAGATGCGCAAACTTAGTAGCAGTTTCAAGGTCATAGAACACCAGGGCCGCAAGATATCCAAGTCCTATTGCACCCTTTACGATTCCAACATGCTTTGCAGCCACTGTTTCCAAACAGTCGTAGAATTTCTGCTCATTCTCCTCGATCAATTTACCATTGTCCTGTACAAATCTCATGGTGATCAGGTAAGACAAGGATGCAAGCTCCTCCTGTCCATTGGTCACCAGTGCGCCAAACTGATTCAGCGTATCCATTTCAGCAGTGGTAATGATCTTGCTGGCCGGATATTCTCCCCCAGAGAATCCCTTTCCAATGATTACAAAGTCAGGTGTCAGCTCATATTTCCTAAACAGGAACAGCTCTTCGTACCAGATACAGGACTGAATTTCATCCACCAGGGTAGGGGTATCGTAAGCTCTGCAGATCTCATGAGCTTTCTGCAAAAAGTCTTTCTGCAATAAGGTTCCGCCATAGTTCATCAGTACGATCTCATGCAGGAAACCTGCGGTCTTATAAGGAGGCTTGTTATACGCTTCCATCTTCTGCTGAAAGTCTTCAATATCATTAACCTTGATAGATACCACCTTGTACATACCATTTGCTTCAGCGGTCTGGTAAAAGGCCGGCCACATCCCTCTAAATGTCTGAGCAACAATGGTTGTGCCATGATAATTTGCCTCGAAACCACCCGTTTTATCTGCCATTACAAAGAATACAGGAATCCTGCCATTGTACTGACTTTTCTCATCCTTTGCACCCAACTCATAAAAACGGTGCAGCATCATTTTGATACCGGCTTCCACCGCTAACGATCCGGTTTCCAGATTGATCACTCTGTTAAGTACATGCTTCTCACTGCTTGCCAAAACTGTTTCCAGTTTCTCTGTTTCATCTTCACCGATTCCATTGGCCGTGCGTACCAGCTCACGCTCCAAAGTTCTGGTGATAAGACCTCTGGTATTGTTATGGGTCGCATTCAGAATACCAAGCTTTCTGGCATGATCGATCAACTTATAACCATTGAAAGTATGTCCCAGAGAAGAATGATAATGCTCACTCTTTCCTACAAAATAAAGCTTGCCATCTTCGCCGATTCGGTAGACGCCATGTCCGGTCAGCGGTGCTGCATTCTGATTGAACGCCTTTCTGTAAGAATCAGTAGGGGCTCCCACATTGGCTGATGGATATGTAGAAACTACTTGTGTTCCCACCTTTTCTAACAATGCATCATTTTTCTTCTGATCCTCTTCGGGATAGAAAGGAACCTTCTCATAAGCGTAAGGCTCCAGCGATTCTCTCTGTCCGCCAAAGAAACAATTTGCCTCAATGACACTCTCCACATATTCCTTGCTTAGCATATCTGCAAGGGAATAACTAACATTTTTAAACATAATAGCCTCCTTCTGAACGATTCGTTCTTGAAAAGTGATTGTTTCGTTCTGTTCAATGCTAGTATATCTCTTCAAGAGCCATTTGTCAATACATATTTGAATGTTTCGGTCACTATATAGTGATTATTTCGGTCACAAGAAAGTTCTGTCATTTTTCCTTCACTACAATAAAAAACTGACGCTCTCCCGGAACGTCAGCCTTCCTCTTATCAAATCTTCACTTTAAATATCGCCTTCTTAATCGTCTCTGCACCATCCACTGCCACAGCCGTCCGATGCCCATCACTGGGATAGCAGATCAGGTAATCTCCTGATCTCAGCACCACTGAGCTGTTCTTCTCACCTTCCATCGGCAGGAAGTCAGACTCTTCCACATACTCTTTCACATCCATATTTTGAATAAAGTTCAGATCAATCTGTTCTTGTCCGCGAAGCACCATATGCACGTCCAGATATTTCCTGTGCGCTTCCCAAAAGCGATCCTCAGCCTGTGTGGTAGTATACTCTACGATATTTACGAACAGGCGGTCGCCATCGATTTGGTGGCTTCCTCTTTCAAAGGAAAGAAGGTCATTTTCAGTGGCATATGTAAAACACTTTTTAATCTGCTCCTCCAGAAAAGGATATTCCTGAAGGTTCGTAATATTTCCGAATATCATTGCTATTTACCTCCATGTTTTCGGTAGTGATTATATTATATGACCATTGTACTACAAAATATGGATTACTGCAATGTATTAATTCATTTTATTTTTACATGTATTATTATGACAAATTATGCACATTTATGCGACTGAAAATGCTTTTCATTTTTCGACAAATATGGTAAAATTTGGTTAAGCATCTAAGTAAAAGGGCAATACTCGACAGGAAAGGGGAAATTACTTTGGAAATTTCATCTGTCAAAGATCATGAATTAGAGAGATACATTACAAATATTATGTTGGATATCGGTGTGCCGGCGCATTTAAAGGGATATCATTATATGCGCGATGCCATCCTGTTATGCGGCAGAGATATAGAAGCCGTCACCAGTGTGACCAAGCTACTCTATCCTACTGTTGCAAAACATTTTAAAACCACAAATCAGAAAGTAGAACGTGCCATCCGCAATGCAATAGAAGTATCATGGACCCGTGGTAACACGGATACTTTTGAAGAAATGTTTGGATACTCCATCAAGTCTGGCAAGGCAAGACCGACCAACAGCGAATATATAGCACGAATTGCCGACAAGATCAGACTCGACATAAAATCCATGTAACATAGACACAAACAAGCCCGAAGCATGATGCGCCATAAAGCTGCCATGTCTCCTATGGGGTAAGGCAGCTTTATTAATGCTACAATGTATTTATATGATTTTCTCAGGCAACTACCACCTCGATCCCGGCATCTCTAAGACATTTGCAAACCTCTTGAGATACTTTGGAATCAGTGATTGCCCGCTGAATGTCTGAGAATTGTACAAAACCTACCTGTGCACAATGATCAAACTTATCAGAAGTACAAAGAATGTTTGTCTCTTCTGAATGGCGGATCACCAGCTCGTCCATCCTGGCTGTATCAAAATCAGTTGTGGTAAAAAATTCTCGCCCATCACATCCATCAGTTCCCAGAAAGCTTTTTGTGAAATGAACCTTCGAAAGGGCTGTCTCTGCCAGGAAACCTGCAAAATCCTTACGATAGCTTCGATACTCTCCGCCGATCAGTGTCACCGGCACCTTAGATGCCAGAACCTCAAAATTAGCCAGGGAATTGGTGTATACTTTCAGACTACTGATATCTAAGGAAACCAGCCTGTTTGCAAGTTCCATGCAAAAACATAGCACAGTAGTGCCTGCATCGCAGAAGATCACATCACCGTCTTTTAACAGATCACAGGCTTTGGAGGCTATGGCTTCTTTTTCACTTCTCTTCGTATGTACCCGTCGATCAAAGGAATACTCAGAAAAAGCACTTCCCGGAAGTTGGATGCCGCCGTGAATCCTAATCACTTTACTTTCCTTTTCCATTTTGGTAAACAGGCGGCGGGCTGTTGACTCTGATATGTGAAGCATATCCATGACTTCTGCCAGCTCAAGCTTTCCCTTTATTCGCAATTCACTCATTAGCTCTTGTTCGTGATTCATCTTCATAATCTCTGTTATTTCTCCGTATTTCAATAAAAATCAAAAGATACTGCTTG
>JAZQGM010000078.1:0-23007 GCA_045540075.1 Acetatifactor sp.
CCAGAGTGGAATATACTTTCAGACCACCGGACAAGACCAGATTGGAAGCCATAGACTCTGTGATACCCAGTTTGCTGACCAGATCATCCTGAATCTGTTTCTGCAGTGCATCAGTAAAATAAGTACCCTTGTAATTGTTGCTGGCAAGGTAGGCAGTATCATGTAGCTTGATACGATCATACACAGCTTCTGTATCAGCCATAGCCTCGTCATATTCCGCTTTGGTGATAAATTCAAGTTCCAGCATCTTGTTTAAGCAGTCTTCACGACGTCTTGCATTATTTTCCGGGAAACGGATGGGGTTATAACCGGAAGGATTATTGGTGATACAAGCGATCACGGCACATTCGGACAGGGTCAGTTCACTGCAGGATTTGCCAAAATAGCGCAGGGAGGCTGCCTCTATGCCCAGTGTGTTCTGACCACAGTTAATGGTGTTCATATAAGCTAACAGCACCTGATCCTTCTCAGTGTTCTTGGTTACTTCGATAGCCAGGTATTGTTCTTGGAATTTTCGCTTGATCTTTTTAATGTAATTATCACCTTCAGAGGTCCAGTCCACGAAAATTGCATTCTTTAAAAGCTGCTGAGTGATGGTACTGGCACCCTGGGTCTCTTGAAATTTTGTCTTGATAAACTGATAGCCCGCGCGGAAAAGGCCTTTGATATCAATACCGTTATGGGTATAAAAACGCTCATCTTCGATGGCTACAAATGCTTTTCCCAGATAATCAGGTACCTGATCCATGGTTACGATAGTACGGTTGGCGTTACTGCCCACGAAACGGTCGATCTCATTACCGGCATTGTCATACACGATGGAGGCCTGACCGGAGGGAACAAGGGCTGCGATCTCAATCTTGGGAGTGGAGGCAATGATACCTTTAAAAGCCCCGAGGCCTGTAGCAGCACCAATGATTCCCAATGAGACACAAACTATTAAAAATACTTTCAGTAAGGTAAGTGTTAGTTTTCTTCCCCATTTTGCAGATTTGGAATTGAGAGCCTTCTGTCTTTCACGGACACCTTTCTTTCCATAATTCATAATATATTCGCCTTTCTATTATTTTTGTTTAACACTTATTGTCTGAGTTTACAAACATCTATATTATATCAAATAATCCTATGTAAATAAAGGTTTTCTTTTATTTATTAATAATTGTTTCACATTTATTTGCATTTATTCCGATTTTGAGTTATCATTGTATGAGGAAGAGATGCCGGGATTGGGTGAACAGATGCTTTGATTGGGAGTGTGCATACCCGGATATCAGAAAGGAAAGAATATGAATCAACAAGGAGAAGCCTGTCGCATGTTATTGGAAGGCGGCCAGGGAGAAATCATAGAAAAGAAATCCCGCTTCATTGCAACAGTGCGCCCTGTGACATCTGAAGCAGAAGCGATGGATTTTATAGAAGAAATGAGAAAGAAATACTGGGATGCCAGTCACAATTGTTATGCTTATGTCATAGGAAGAAAAGCTGAGCTTTGCAGGTGCAGCGATGACGGTGAACCAAGCGGTACCGCAGGAAGACCCATGCTGGAGGTGCTTTTGGGAGACGGCGTGCGAAACGCAGCTGTGGTGGTGACCAGATACTTTGGAGGTACCTTGCTTGGAACAGGAGGTCTGGTGCGCGCCTACACCCAGGCTGCACAGGAAGGTCTGGCAGCTTCTGCGATCGGTGTGGAGAGGGCCGGTTATGAGATTCTTGTGACCATCGATTATAACGGTGTGGGCAAACTGCAATACTTAATGGGACAGAGGGGGATAGAACCTATTTATAGTGAATATGGTGTGGATGTACGCTTTACACTGCTGATTCCGGTAGAAAAAAGTGAGGAGATTCACAAAGCCATGGTGGAGGCCAGTAATGGCAGAGTAAAATGGGAAAAAAGAAAAGAACTTTATTTTATTGACAAAGATTGCTAATAGGAATAAAATAGAGAGTGATAACAGGCATTTCGAAAGGTGGTGGTTGTAATGAAGAGCAGTAAAACAAGTACTGATAACCCTCTTCCGGGGGCGATACGAAGCATAATGAGACAATTACACACCACAATGGCTGACATTAATTTCAGCCTTTTTTCTGGTGGGGAATTTAGAAAACCAAAGGAGAAATGCCATGGAACAGCTGAAAGAAATTGATGAAATCAGAGAACTTCTGGATACGAAGCAGTACACCAACCTGCGTCAGTACCTGGCAGAATTAAATGATGCCGATATCGCCGTACTGATGGACGAGCTGGAAGAGGAGGAACTGCGTAAGATCTTTCGTATTTTGCCCAAGGATTTGGCGGCAAATGTTTTTTCTTACCTGGATCTGGACAATCAGCATATGCTTATCACCTCTTTGACAGATAAAGAGGCTGCTAGTATTATCAATAACCTGATGGCAGATGATGCCGTTGACATGCTGGAGGAGATGCCGGCTAATGTGGTGAAACGGCTGCTTGCCAATGCCAGCCCGGAAGTGAGAAGAGATATTAACCATCTGCTTCGTTATCCGGAGGATTCGGCAGGAAGTATCATGACGGTGGAGTATGTGGATCTGAAAGAGAACTTGACCGTCAATGAGGCTATTGAGCGAATCCGCAAGGTGGGAGTGGACAGCGAGACCATCTATACCTGCTATGTGCTGGATAGCCAGAGGAAGCTTCTTGGAACTGTAGCGTTAAGATACCTGTTGCTTAGTCAGGGAGAAGAATTGATTGGGGATATCATGCATGAGAACGTAATCGCCGTCAATACTCTGATGGATCAGGAAGAGGTTGCTGCACAGTTTAAGAAATATGACTTTACCTCCATGCCGGTTGTGGACAATGAAGATCGTCTGGTAGGTATTATCACCGTGGACGATATCGTGGATATCATGGAAGAAGAGGCTACTGAGGATATTGAAAAGATGGCGGCTATCGTACCCAGTGATAAACCTTATATGAAGACCAGCGTGTGGGAGACTTTTAAACAGAGGATTGGGTGGCTGTTGCTTCTGATGGTGTCGGGTACCTTTACGGGACATATTATTACGGCATTTGAGGACGCGCTGAGCGTGCATGTGGCGCTTACTGCGTTTATTCCCATGCTGATGAATACCGGAGGTAATGCCGGTGGACAGGTGTCGGTTACGGTGATCCGTGGCCTGTCTCTGGGAGAGATCGGATACCGTGATGTGCCCAGAGCCATCTGGAAGGAACTGCGTGTGGCTATACTGTGCGGAATTGTGCTGGCGGCAGCCAATTTTGTGAAATTGTTGGTACTGGACCGAGTAGGGCTGTATGTTGCAGCCATTGTATCCATTACGCTGGTGGCAACGGTAACTGTGGCAAAGCTGGTAGGATGTGTGCTTCCTGTGGGGGCAAAGAGAGTGGGCTTTGACCCGGCAGTTATGGCAAGTCCCTTTATCTCTACGATTGTGGATGCATTGTCGCTATTGGTATATTTCCAAGTGGCTTCTATGATCTTGGGAATCTAGCGCAGAGTTTTCGGGTCTGGTTATATAAGATATAAAAGTTAAAAGCGCCATGCTGAGGCGGAAACAGTAATCCGTATCGGCATGGCACTTTTTGTGTTAAAATAGGGTTTTATTATTTTCTCTTAAGAACCAGATGTTGTGGCAGACCATTTACCATAAACGGCTGATAATCACCCTGGATCAGAGGTTCGATGTAGTTAATGAACTCCTGTGTAATATAGTTGCCCTCTTTGTTCACCCAGTTTCTGGGAACCAGTTTCTCGTTGTTGGCGATACGGTGCACATCGTAGATGCCGGCAGCACTCATGTAAGGGTCATCGGATACACGATCAATGACCACCATCTTGCCGGTGTCGCCTTCATCAGCAGCCTTCACTGCAGCACCGCCTACCATGAATGCTTCGTTGATATCCACTCGGGAAGCCATGTGGGAAGCACTTCTTTGTAAGGTGGAGAACTCGATACTTCTGGTCTTGCAGCCGATCTCTGCGCCTAAGAAGCCAGCCAGGTAGGCAGCGGTTCCCTGAAGCTGCTTGTGACCAAAGGCATCCACGTAGTCCGGACCGCCTGACAGTTCGCACACATAACGGCCATCGGAGAGCTTGATACCTTCCGATACGGCGATGACGATGGAGTGCTTTTTCTTTAACAGCTCTTTTACTTTCTTTAAGAACTTATCAATGTCAAAAGGAATCTCCGGCAGGTAGATCAGATCAGGACCGTCGCATTCTTCTGTTCTGGAGAGCGCGGTGGCACCGGTAAGCCAACCGGCATTTCTACCCATGACTTCGATGATGGTGATCATTTCTTTATTATAAGTGAGTCCCAGGGCATCGCGGATCACTTCTTTGGTGGAGGCTGCGATATACTTGGCAGCGCTGCCGAAGCCGGGAGTGTGATCTGTCAGTGCCAGATCGTTGTCAATGGTCTTGGGCACGCCTAGGAATTTCTGAGTGTATCCTTTTACAATGGCGTAATCGGACAGTTTCTTGATGGTATCCATGGAATCGTTGCCTCCTATGTAGATAAAAGCTTCGATGTCCAGTTTATCCAGAATCCGGAATATCTTTTCATAAATTGCAGGATTCTCGTGAATCTCAGGCAGTTTATATCTGCAGGAACCTAAAAATGCGGAAGGGGTTCTCTTTAACAGTTCCAGCTCCATATCCGTGTGAATCTGGGTAGACAGATCTACATATTGTTCGTCCAGAAAACCCTGAATACCGTGAAGCATACCATATACTTTGTTGAAACCACGCTCCTTAGCAGTCTTATAGACACCTGCAAGACTGGAGTTGATCACAGATGTGGGGCCACCGGACTGACCTACGATGATGTTACGTTTCTTTGCCATAACAAGATACCTCCTTGAAATTAGGACAATTTTTACTAAAATGTTAGTAAATGTTAAAAATTATTATACCAAACCTTTGCTTATTATGCAATGCTATTGTTGAAAAAAGGACTGGATTTTTAATGGATAAAGTTGTATAATCCCATATGTACGGTTAGAGAAGGATTGCACATAGCCTTGCTTAAGGCACATGACAGTGTGTGGAACAAATCGGAACAAAAGAGAATGGAGCAGAGAATAAAATGGAAACAATATCTTACATACTTAGTATAGCAGGTCTGATCGCAATGATTATATCTTCAATGGTCAAAGGAAAGAACATGAAGATGATTCTGTTTTTTGTATTCTTAGGGAATGTGCTGGTGGCTACAAGTTACCTCTTTACGCAGAACTTAAATGGTGCAGTGTCCTGTTTTATCGGCGGTGCACAGGCATTGATCAACTATTTCTTTGATTCAAAGAATAAGAAGCTACCTGTGTGGCTGATCGCGTTATATGCGGTGGCATTCCTTGGGGCCAATTTGTTGGTGTTCACAGAGGTGGTGGATGTGATCGCAATCATTGCATCCCTTACTTTTATCATGTGCGTGGGGCAGAAGAATGGTGCCAGATACCGCATCTGGACCATCATTAACATGTGTCTATGGTGCTTGTATGATGTGCTAAAGGGGGCTTATGGTCCATTGACCACACATTTGACCCTGCTTGTATTTACGGTGGCGGGGATGTTGATTCATGATATAAAAAAGAATCGAGGGTAAAAAACTGGAGCAGTCAACGTATTGGCTGCTCCGGTTTTTTAATTACAATTTTTAGCATTAATAATAACACTAATAATGCAGAATATACTGCCGGTTGTTAGTCCGCCACCAAGAGCAAATTTGGCGTTGGTCAATAAGTAGATGCCTAGAATCAGCAAAACAATACTAATGCACAGTATGCATAATAAAGTTGACGCATTTTTTGCTCTTATGTGTTCTTCTTCTTTTTCTTTACCAAACCTAGTCTTGTGGCCACAGTGTGGACAGCATTCTGCTATACTGCTGATTTCTTTGCCGCATTCTTTACAACTGATAAGCGCCATTCTTATACCTCCCCATAGATTTTGTCGCAAATGATTTGATAAGCTTTATCAGCGCTATTCGAAAGTGCAGTGAACTTTTCACTATTGTTTTGCAAAATGATGAATTCTTTTAAAAAAGTTTTTTGCTTGTGTACATCAGTAATATCTTGATAAAGCAAGTTGAATTCTTTATAAGGCGAGAGCTGTATACCTTCTACATGATTATCATAAAGATATAACTTTGCTTTTTTGACTGGATTAAAAGCATTCATACATGCAGTGGAAATCCCGATTATTATTAACCCCAAACCAAGAATAAAACAAAAAGGTATGATCATACCTGATAATAAAAGTAATACACCACATATAATTAGTATGGCAGTACATGAGATAAAGAATATTCTGCGTTTTGGTGGATTTCCCTCAGACTTATACAAAAGTTGTTCCAATATTACCCCTCCTTCCTAAACAAAATTATAAGAATATAATACGTTAAATTAGTATATATACTAAAATATTAGTACAATTAAAATAATATCACCAAATTCTTAGTGTGTCAAGCTTTCTGTAGTAATTTTGTAGTAAGCTAATAACAAATATTATATTGTTGTACATTATGTGATTGAAAGAAGGAGAGGCAGACATGAATCGTATTCGTGCTCTTCGCGAGGACAGAGACCTAAGACAAATAGATGTATCAAAGGCGACAGGTATCGATCAGAAAACATTATCAAATTATGAAACAGGTAAGACACGCCCTGATAGTGATGCCTTAATACTTCTGGCAGATTTTTTTGATGTCAGCATAGATTATCTTGTGGGGCGTTCTACTAGTACGTCCTCTGTTCAAGGTGAAGTTACTCAAGAAATTGAGAAAATAGCCCAACAGCTTAATAAGGTTAAAAACCTACTGAAAAAATAAAGATTGACACTTTTTTATCAACATGTTTTTTTTCAAGAACTTCCGGGAAAACTGTTTTCAAGGATTGCAGGATTTGATACAATCTATGCATTACAGTGATGTCAAAGATTGGAGGAAAACATGAGATATTTCTTTGAATCAAAAGTAGAGAAAAAAGAGAAGGGCTATATGATCCAGATACCTTTCAATGTGTGGGAGGTATGCAAGCAGCGTGATGTGATCAAGGCTGATGTGGTTCTGGATAATGAGATTATTGATTGCGAATTATTGCCGTTAGAAAAGGGCAATTATGAGATTCACATTGATGATGAGGATGCAGTTAATGTAGAATTGAATGTGCCTCATAAGATACTTTTGCATGTGACAGGATCCTTGATCAGGATGGATCAGAACAGTCCCTATAGTTTTGACAATCCCATTCGTAAGATTGACAGTATGCAAGTGATCCTGCAGCATCAGGATGGCTTGTGTGGGCAGGCTTGTGTGGCCATGCTGGCTGGGATCACCATTGCAGAGGTGAGTGCTGTGATGGACTGTAATGAGTGGCAGGCTACCATGGGGAAGATGATCTCGGCGCTGAATTATTTCGGCATTGATCATAGTAATATTATTATGTATACAGAGGGAAGACCTGCGGTACTTCCGAAGTGCTGTATCATGATGGAGAAAATGGGTAGATTTTGTCATTACCTGGTGCATTATGATGGGAAGTATTATGATCCGAACCTTGGCGTGATGGAAGAGTATGATATGAGTAAGCTCCAGGGGTATTTGGAGATTAAGTGCTAGTCCGGCGAAGAGATGTACAAAGAGCTGTTGTCTGGACAATGGCTCTTTTCAATTCTAAAATATCTATAAAATTACAAAAACTACATTGAGATAAGAAAAAGAGAGAAAACAAAAGAAAATAAGAGATAAAGACAGCAAAAGAAATATAAATAGCTGTGCATACGGTTGCAAAAAAAAGGATATGTAACTAATATATCTTTTAGAAATTAGCACTCGATACGATTGAGTGCTAACAAATAAGAATACAATACATTGTATATAAGGAGGCACAATCATGAAATTAGTACCTTTAGGTGACAGAGTGGTATTAAAGCAGTTAGTAGCAGAAGAAACAACCAAGTCAGGTATCGTTCTTCCCGGACAGAATAAGGAGAAGCCCCAACAGGCTGAGGTAATCGCAGTAGGTCCCGGCGGAGTGGTAGATGGCAAGGAAGTGAAGATGGAAGTAAAGGTTGGTGACAACGTAATTTATTCCAAATACGCAGGAACAGAAGTGAAGCTGGACAACGAAGAGTACATTATTGTAAAACAGAATGACATTCTGGCAATCATTGGCTAATAGCCGCAACAAAATTTATGGAGGCATAAAACAATGGCAAAAGAGATTAAATACGGTGCAGAAGCCCGTGCAGCATTAGAATCCGGTGTAAATCAGCTGGCTGACACCGTGAGAGTAACATTAGGACCCAAAGGAAGAAATGTCGTTCTGGACAAATCTTTCGGCGCTCCCCTGATCACCAATGACGGTGTGACCATTGCAAAAGAAATCGAGTTAAAGGATGCATTCGAGAACATGGGTGCACAGCTTGTAAAGGAAGTAGCTACTAAGACCAACGATGTGGCCGGTGACGGTACCACTACTGCAACTGTTCTGGCACAGGCTATGATCAATGCAGGAATGAAGAACCTGGCAGCAGGTGCTAACCCTATTATCTTAAGAAAAGGTATGAAGAAAGCTACTGATTGTGCAGTAGAGGCTATCGCTAAGATGAGCCAGAAGGTAGACGGTAAGAACCACATTGCAAGAGTAGCAGCCATCTCTGCAGGAGATGATGAAGTAGGACAGTTGGTTGCAGACGCTATGGAGAAGGTATCCGGAGACGGCGTTATCACCATCGAAGAATCCAAGACCATGCAGACTGAGCTGGATCTGGTAGAAGGTATGCAGTTTGACAGAGGTTATATCTCTGCTTATATGGCAACTGATATGGATAAGATGGAAGCAGTTCTTGACAATCCTTATATTCTGATCACTGATAAGAAGATTTCCAGCATCCAGGAGATTCTGCCTTTGCTTGAGCAGGTAGTACAGTCCGGTGCAAAGCTTTTGATCATTGCTGAAGATGTAGAAGGCGAAGCTCTGACCACTCTGATCGTTAACAAGCTGCGTGGTACCTTCAATGTAGTAGCAGTGAAGGCTCCCGGTTACGGCGAGAGAAGAAAAGCTATGCTGGAGGATATCGCTATCCTGACCGGTGGTACTGTGATCAGCTCTGAAGTAGGTTATGAGTTGAAAGATACCGACCTGAGCATGCTTGGTCATGCAAAATCTGTAAAAGTACAGAAAGAGAACACTGTGATCGTTGATGGTGACGGTGATAAGGCTGCTATCCAGTCAAGAATCAACCAGATCAAATCTCAGATCGAAGAGACCACTTCTGACTTCGACAGAGAGAAACTGCAGGAGAGACTGGCTAAGCTGGCAGGCGGCGTGGCTGTGATCCGTGTAGGTGCTGCTACCGAGACCGAGATGAAGGAAGCTAAGCTTCGTATGGAAGATGCTCTGGCAGCTACAAGAGCAGCAGTAGAAGAAGGTATCATCTGTGGTGGTGGTTCCGCATATATCCATGCTTCTAAGGAAGTAGCTAAGCTGGCTGAGACTTTAGAAGGCGACGAGAAGACCGGTGCAAGCATCGTTCTGAAGGCTTTGGAGGCTCCTCTGTTCCATATCGCTGCTAACGCAGGTCTGGAAGGAAGCGTGATTATCAATAAAGTAAGAGAGTCTGAAGCAGGTGTAGGCTTCGATGCTCTGAAGGAAGAGTATGTAGACATGGTAAATGCAGGTATTCTGGATCCCGCTAAGGTTACCAGAAGTGCTCTTCAGAACGCTAACAGCGTAGCCAGCACACTGCTGACCACTGAGTCTGTTGTTGCTAACATTAAGGAAGACGCACCCGCTATGCCCGCAGGAGCAGGCGGAATGGGCGGCATGATGTAAGTTGACCGTAGAACTCCGAAAGTTGCAGGTCTTAGGGGCGGTGCAAAGCACCGCCCTGGGGATGTGGCTTTCGGAGTTTTTTGATTTGATATTACAGGAGGGTATATGAATCGTTTTGAATATACAGTGGTAAGTATCGATGGAGATTATGCGCATTTGCAGAGGACAGATATTGAGTCAGATGAACTGAAACTGGTGGCCAGAGCACTTTTGCCGGCTGAGATTATGGAGGGAACGAAGCTGCTTTATGAATGGATGCAGTATAGTGTTATTGATTAAGTGGTCAGAATCTAAAAAAAGTATTGACATTCCCCTAAAATAGGTCTATACTGAAGTAGAACTGAATGATGATTACTAGTTAAGAGTGGACTTGTGCCACTCTTTCTTGTATGTATAGTAACAGTTTAGCCAGAGCCATCTTATGAGCAAAGATAGTCGTGAAGCGACGGAAAGCGCCGTAGGCTGCGACCAAGCACAGCGTTGCTGTGTCGCGAATGGCGCGGCTGAACGTACCATAGCCGCACCTAAGAGTGCGGGCTAAACCGGAAAAGAAAGGAATGGTGAGGAATGTCCAAGAGAGAGGAATACGAAGCAAGAACGGAAGCGCTTCTTACCCCCATTGCCCGGGCAAATGGCGTGGAGATCTACGATGTAGAGTATGTAAAGGAAGGGGCAGACTGGTATCTGAGGGCATACATTGACAAGCCGGAAGGTGTGAACATCATCGACTGTGAGACGGTGAGCCGGGCACTTTCAGATGTGCTGGATAAGGAAGATTTCATCCCGGATGCGTATATTTTGGAAGTCAGCAGTCCCGGACTTGGCAGGACGCTTAAGAAGGATAAGCACCTTGAGAAGAGTATAGGCGAAGAGGTGGAGATCAAATTGTTTAAGCCGGTTGAAAAATGTAAAGATTTTGCAGGCATTCTGACCTCTTTTGATGAGAATGAGATTACGATTCAGGACGGGGATGTGTCCAGAACGTTTGAAAGAAGTATGATTGCATTGATAAGATTAGCACTGAATTTTTAATAAGAATGGAGGAAATGTAAGAAAATGAACAAAGAATTAATGGAAGCGCTGGATATTCTGGAGAAGGAGAAAGAGATCAGCAAGGATACCTTGTTTGATGCCATTGAGAATTCCCTGATGACTGCGTGCAAGAATCACTTCGGCAAGGCAGATAATGTAAAGGTGGAGATCAATCGTGAGACCTGTGATTTCCTGGTGTATGCGGAGAAGGAAGTAGTGGAGACACAGGATGATGTGGAAGATGATTGTCTGCAGATCGCATTGGAAGATGCCAGAGAAATCTCTACCAAGGCTTCTGTGGGTGATATGATCCATATCGAGATCAAGTCCAAGGAATTTGGCCGTATCGCTACCCAGAACGCTAAGAATGTGATCTTGCAGAAGATCCGTGAAGAAGAGAGAAGTGTTATTTACAATCAGTTCTTTGAAAAGGAAAAAGATGTAATGACCGGCGTGGTACAGCGTTATGTGGGTCGTAACATCAGCATTAATCTGGGTAAGGCAGATGCTATGCTCAGCGAGAGTGAGCAGGTAAAGGGCGAAATCTTCAGACCCACCGAGCGTATTAAGGTGTATGTGCTGGAAGTAAAGAATACGCCAAAAGGACCTCGTATCAATGTAAGTCGTACTCATCCGGAGTTGGTGAAGAGATTGTTTGAGGCAGAAGTGACAGAGATCAAGGATGGCACTGTAGAGATCAAGAGCATTGCCAGAGAAGCCGGCAGCCGTACCAAGATCGCTGTATGGAGCAACAACCCTAACGTAGATGCAGTTGGTGCCTGTGTAGGTATCAATGGTGCCAGAGTCAATGCGATCGTGGAGGAGCTTCGCGGGGAAAAGATTGATATCGTAAACTGGGATGAGAATCCCGGTAATCTGATCCAGAATGCTTTGTCACCGGCTAAGATCGTGGCGGTATTCGCAGATCCCGATGAGAAGACTGCCAAGGTAGTAGTACCGGATTATCAGTTGTCTCTGGCCATCGGTAAGGAAGGTCAGAATGCCAGGCTGGCAGCAAGACTGACCGGATATAAGATCGATATTAAGTCCGAAACACAGGCGAAGGATGCTCCCGGCTTCCGTTATGAAGATTATATTGATCTGGATGAAGAGTACGATGAGTATGAAGAGGGCTATGAAGAGTCCTATGAGGAATATTAAGATGGCAAAGAAGATTCCTTTGAGGCAGTGTGTAGGCTGCGGCGAGATGAAGGGCAAGAAGGAAATGCTGCGTGTGGTCAAAACCGCTGAGGGCCCCATTTGTCTGGATATCACAGGCAAGAAGAACGGTAGAGGTGCATATCTTTGTAAACAGGAGGAATGTTTGCAGAAGGCCTGTAAGAATAAGGGGTTAGAGCGTTCTTTCAAGATGAGTATCCCGCAGGAAGTTTACGACCAGCTTGAGAAGGAGTTTGCAGAACTGGAAAAGGAGTTAGAGAAGTTTGAGGCAGAATAGAGTATTGTCAATGCTGGGACTTGCGGCGAGAGGGCGCAATGTGGTAAGCGGTGAATTGCAGACGTTGAATGCAATAAAGGACGGTTCGGCTATGCTGGTGATCGTAGCAGAGGATGCGTCAGAGAATACTAAGAAGTTGTTTTCTGATAAATGCAGTTTCTATGAGGTTCCGCTTAGGATGTATGGCAGCAGAGAGGCTCTGGGCCGGGCAATAGGAAAAGATATGAGATCTTCTCTGGCAGTCATCGATATTGGATTGGCACAAAGCGTTATGGAATATCTGGAATTGGAAAGCGGACGGTAGAATGGAGGTAGTGAGTGTGGCGAAAGTCAAGGTACACGAGTTGGCAAAAGAATTAAACAAACAAAGTAAAGATATACTAAACTATTTACAGAAAAAGGGAGTAGAGGTGAAGGCAGCCCAAAGCTCTCTGGAGGATGATGTAGCAGCGATGGTGCGAAAAGAATTTGCAAATGAAAATGAGACAGAAGTAAAGGTACAGAATGTGCCGAAGGAGACAGAAGCTGTAAAGGCAGCAGAGTCAAAAGAGGCGGAAACCGGAGATGCGCCTAAGAAGAAAAAGAAGATTATTGTAGTAAGTAATCCACACAACTCTAAGATTCCGGGGCAAAAGTCGGCACAGGGTGCGCGTCAGAGCAGCCAGAGTTATAGTGCAAATAATTATAGTACTCAGAGTGGGTATACCGGTACCGGTAATTACAGTAGTCAGAGTGGATATAGTAATCAGGGAAATCAGAATAATCAGAGCAGTCAGACCGGCAAAACAGCCCGTCAGGATAACCGAAATAACAAAGGTAAGGCAGCACAGGCACCGGTACGTCCGATCAAGCCTTTGACACCGCCTTCTCCTACACCCAGTGTGCAGATGGTGCCTTCTAAGGCTGCACAGCAACCCAAGGCGCGTCCGACAGCTGAGAAGCAGGAAGTAGAAAAGCAAGAGCTGAATGTGAAGGCAGAAGCTGAAAAGGCAGTAATTCAGGCTGCAGAAGTAAAGCAACCGGAAGCAGTAACTGCAGAAATTCCTGTAGTAGAAGTTAAGGTTGAGGAAAGTAAGGTTTCTGAAGCTAAGGCTATGGAGGCCAAGGCTGTAGAGAATAAAGGTTCAGAAAAGAACGGTGAAGGCAGAGGCCCCAGAGACAATCGTTCACAGGATAGCAGAAACAGGGATAATCGTGGTCAGAACGGTTATAATCAGAATAAAGAACGTAACGCTGAACGTGGCCAAGGTGTGAGGAGAGACGGCCGTAATCAGGAAGGTCGTGTAGAGGGGCGCAGTCAGGATGGCCGTAATCAGGAGGGACGTGGCCAGGGACGTTTCCAGGGTGGCGAGCGTGACCGTCAGGGACGTGGCGAAGGACAAGGCAGAGGAGGAGCAGGCAATGGCAAACCTTCCTTTAACAGACAGGACAGACAAGATCGCAGTGACAGACCGGATAGACAGGATGGTGCTGCAAGGTCTTCAAGACAAGGTTTCGAAGGCGGCCAGGGTGATCGCCGTGGCGGCGGCAGCAGCCAAGGTGGCGGCCGTGGTTTTGGCGGTGAGCGTCAAGGTGGCAGAGGAAGTGGAGGATCGCAAGATAGATTCCGCGATAAGTCTGCATCTAAGGGCTTTGCTGCAGAAGCTCCGGCTAAAGATTTAGAGAAGAAGCGTGAGGAAGAAAAGAGACGCTTCAGTCAGGAAAAGGATAAGCGTAACCGTAAGGATCTGATGTACGAAGAGGAAGAGCAGGCACAGAAGAATAAGCCCGGACGCTTCATCAAACCTGAGAAGAAGAAAGAAGAAGTGGTAGAAGAAGTGATCAAGGTGATCACCCTTCCTGAGACTATTACCATCAAGGATCTGGCTGACAAGATGAGAATGCAGCCGGCAGCTATCATCAAGAAGCTGTTCCTGCAAGGTAAGATTGTAACAGTGAACCAGGAAATCTCTTATGAAGATGCAGAAAATATTGCCATGGAGTACGAGATTCTCTGTGAAAAAGAAGAAAAGGTAGATGTGATCGAGGAGCTTCTGAAGGAGGATGAAGAAGCTGAAGATGATCTGAAGGAGAGACCTCCTGTAGTCTGTGTCATGGGTCACGTTGACCATGGTAAGACTTCCCTTTTGGATGCCATCCGTAAGACCAATGTAACAGATAAGGAAGCCGGTGGTATTACTCAGCACATTGGTGCGTATACTGTAAGCGTTGGTGAGCGTAAGATCACTTTCCTGGATACACCGGGACATGAAGCTTTCACCGCTATGCGTATGCGTGGTGCCAATGCTACTGATATTGCGATTCTGGTGGTGGCAGCAGATGACGGCGTGATGCCTCAGACCATCGAAGCCATCAATCATGCAAAGGCAGCAGGCATCGAAATTATCGTAGCTGTGAACAAGATTGATAAACCCTCTGCCAATATTGAGCGTGTAAAGCAGGAGCTTACAGAGTATGAGCTGGTCAGCGAAGACTGGGGCGGAAGTACCGTATTTGCACCTGTTTCTGCCAAGACTGGTGAAGGTATTGAGCAACTTTTGGAAATGATTCTTTTGACTGCGGATATTATGGAACTTAAGGCCAACCCTAAGAGAACCGCAAGAGGTTTGGTAATCGAAGCCCAGCTTGATAAGGGAAGAGGTCCTGTGGCTACTGTTCTGATCCAGAAAGGTACCCTTCGCGTAGGAGACTTTGTATCTGCAGGCTCCTGTCATGGTAAAGTGAGAGCGATGGTGGATGACAAGGGCAGAAGAGTGAAGGAAGCAGGTCCTTCCATGCCTGTGGAAATCCTGGGTCTTTCCGATGTACCCACAGCAGGTGAGGTCATCCTGTCTCATGACAGTGATAAGACAGCCAAAACCTATGCTGAGACATATTTGGCTCAGAATAAGGAGAAAATGTTGGAGGAGACCAAGTCCAGAATGTCTCTGGATGATCTGTTCTCTCAGATTCAGGAAGGTAATCTGAAGGAACTGAATCTGATCGTCAAGGCTGACGTTCAAGGTAGTGTGGAAGCTGTAAAACAGTCTCTCTTAAAACTCTCCAACGAAGAAGTGGTAGTAAAATGTATCCATGGCGGTGTTGGTGCTATCAATGAATCTGACGTTATGTTGGCAACTGCTTCCAGCGCGATCATCATCGGCTTTAATGTACGTCCTGATGCCACTGCCAAGACTACGGCAGAGCGGGAAGGCGTAGATATCCGCCTGTATAGAGTCATCTACCAGGCCATCGAGGATATTGAGGCAGCCATGAAGGGTATGCTGGATCCTGTATTTGAAGAAAAGGTGATCGGTCATGCCGAAGTGCGCCAAATCTTCAAGGCTTCTGCTATCGGTAACATTGCAGGTTCCTATGTACTGGATGGTATCTTCCAGAGAGGCTGCAAGGTGCGTATCAGCCGTGAAGGCAAGCAGATCTACGAGGGTAGTCTGGCTTCCCTGAAGAGATTCAAGGATGATGTGAAGGAAGTGAAATCCGGCTTTGAATGTGGTCTTGTATTTGACGGCTTCGATCAGATGCAGGAGTTTGACATTGTAGAAGCTTATATTATGGTTGAAGTTCCTAGATAAGGAGATATATGAGAAAGAATAGTGTAAAAAATACCCGTATCAACGGGGAAGTGCAGAAGGTGTTGGCGGAGGTGATCCGGGGGGAAATCAAAGATCCCAGGATTAGTCCCTTCACCAGTGTGGTGGCTGTAGAAGTGGCACCGGATTTAAAGAGCTGTAAGGCTTGGATCAGTGTGCTGGGCGGTGAGGAGGCCAAGGAGGCGACCCTTCAGGGCTTGAAGAGTGCAGAAGGCTTTATCAAATCCCGACTGGCCAAGACCATTAATCTGCGCAACACGCCCAATATCACTTTTGTGATGGATCAGTCCATTGAGTATGGTGTGAATATGTCCAGAAAAATCGATGAGGTTATGGGGAAAACCAGGCAGGTCCGGGAAGATGAGGCCATGCCTGAGGATGAACTGCAGGCGAAAGAGCAGCAGGAGGATTAGTGTTGTAACAATTGTTAAGTACAGATACCGGAGCGGGGTAGCCTGCCCCGGTATTGTGGTTACAGTTTGTGGCATGCCGGATTTGGATCCGGGAAAAGGAGGAGACAACATGAATATTCTACAAGAGTGTATGGGTGCGAAGTTTATAGGAATCGGCGGACATATTCGTCCGGACGGAGATTGTGTTGGCTCGTGTCTGGCATTGTATCAGTATCTGAAGAAATGTATGCCGGATAAATACATAAAGGTGTTTTTGGAAAAGCCTGCTGATATTTTCAGTGAGATCAAAGGTTTTCAGGAAATAGACAGTGTATGCAGTGAGGACACAGTGTTTGATGTATTCTTCTGCTTAGACTGTGGAGATGACAGACTTGGTGAAAGCAGAAAATATTTTGAAAAAGCGGCAAAGACCATAAATATAGATCATCATATCAGTAATCAGGGATGTGGCACCATCAATTATATAAAACCACAGTCAAGCTCGGCCAGTGAGCTGATTTATGATCTGATAGAGAAGGAGCAACTGGATGCGGAGCTTGCTAAGGCCATTTATATCGGTATCATTCATGATACCGGTGTGTTTCAGTATTCCAATACCTTGCCGGAGACCATGGAAAAGGCTGCAAAGCTCATTGGGTATGGGTTTGATTTTCCCAGATTGATACAGGAGACCTTTTATCAGAAGACCTATAAGCAGACCCAGATCACGGGAAGAGCTCTGGTGGAAAGTATGCGTTTTCTGGAGGGCAAGTGCATCGTCAGCTGCGTGACCCAGACCATGATGGAATTCTATGGAGCTGAGCCTGCTGACCTGGATGGTATCGTTAATCATCTGCGGAATATCAAGGATGTGGATTGTGCTATTTTCATGTATCAGACAGATGTGTTAGAGTACAAGGTAAGTATGCGATCCAATGAAAAGGTGGATGTATCCAAGGTGGCCAGGTACTTCGGCGGCGGTGGCCATAAGCGGGCTGCCGGATGCACTATGAAGGGTACCTTCTATGACTGTGTGAATAATCTGTCACTTCACATTAATAAGCAGTTGGAGGGGTAGGAAGAATGCTAAACGGAATCATCAACGTGTATAAGGAAGCCGGATTCACATCCCATGATGTGGTAGCCAAGATGCGAGGCATCTGCGGGCAGAAGAAAATCGGACATACAGGTACTTTGGATCCGGAAGCTACCGGCGTGCTGCCGGTGTGTCTGGGCAATGGGACCAAGCTGTGTGATATGTTGGCGGATCGGAACAAAGAATACATCGCCGGACTTTTGCTGGGAGTAAGTACTGATACCCAGGATATCACCGGTCAGGTTTTGTCCAGGAAAGAAGTGACCTGCACAGAGGAGCAGGTGCGGCAGGTGATAGCAGGTTTTCATGGTGATTATCTTCAAGTGCCGCCTATGTATTCCGCGCTGAAGGTAAATGGCAAGAAGCTTTATGAGCTTGCCAGAGCCGGGAAAGAAGTGGAGCGTCAGGCCAGGCCGGTGAAGATACTGGAGATAGAAATCTTGGAAATGAACCTTCCCAGAGTCACCATGCGGGTGGCATGTTCCAAAGGTACTTATATTCGCACCTTATGTGATGATATCGGTGCAGCGCTTGGCTGTGGCGGAACCATGGAAACGTTGAAGCGTACCCGGGTAGGAGAATTTGGAATCCATGAGGCACTGACTTTGGCACAGCTTCAGGAGTTGAAAGACGCAGGGCGGCTTCAGGAGTGCATCAGAAGTGTGGAAACTTGCTTTGCACAATGCCCGTCACTTCATGTGGTTTTAGAACATGGGAAGTTGTTGGATAATGGTAACGCTTTTTATGCTGACCAGACGTTGGAGCAAAAGAAGTATCCCCCAGGGGAATGGGTGAGAGTCTATCAGGAAGATGGCCGTTTTTATGGGATTTATGCCTATGATAAGGAAAGACATTGGTACAAGCCGGTAAAGATGTTTTTGTAAGGCATCTAAGTTGCGGAGGAAGACATGGAAATTATAACCGATTTAAAAAAAATGGATCTGAATAGAGAGACAGCTGTGGCGATCGGCAAGTTTGATGGTCTTCATCTGGGGCACAGAAGGCTCCTTCATGAGATTCTGGATCAGAAGAAAAATGGATTGGCTGCCTGCGTATTTACCTTTGACCCTGCTCCGGCGGTACTGTTTGGTCATAGTGACGGGCGGGAGCTGATGACGAAGGAAGAGAAGCGGGCCATTCTCGCGGATATGGGTGTGGACATTTTGATCGAGTTTCCTTTGACCATGCAGACAGCGGCCATACCTGCCGAAACATTTGTGACAGAGGTTCTGGTAAAGCAGATGAACGTCAGATTCATTGCAGCCGGAAGCGATCTTTCCTTTGGGGCAGGAGGTAAGGGCGACACTGTTTTGTTGAAAGAAATGGGGAAAGATTGTGGTTTTCAGGTAAAAACCATAGAAAAGGTGCGGCTTGGAGATCAGGAGATCAGTTCTACTTATGTGCGGGAACAATTGGAAGCCGGAAACATGATGCTGGTGGAGCAGCTGCTTGGTAGACCCTATACGATCACAGGGACAGTGGTTCATGGGAATAGGCTGGGCAGGACCTTGGGGATGCCTACAGTAAATTTGCTGCCAGCGGCTTCAAAGCTTCTGCCCCCTTGTGGAGTGTATTATTCTTCAGTGTTGTATCAGGGAAATCATTACCGGGCTATCAGTAATGTGGGATACAAGCCCACTGTGACGGACGAACGGGTGATGGGGGTGGAGACTTATTTGTATGAGTTTCATTCGGAGATTTATGGGGAAGAGATAGAAGTGAGTCTGCATGAGTTTAAACGGCCGGAGAAGAAATTCGAATGCCTTGACGATTTGAAAGAGCAGCTTATGCAGGATATTAGTGAGGGTATGTTGCAGAGAAAATATTAAGCGAAAGGATAAATGAAACATGAGTATAGGTATTGTTTTATCAATGGCCGGCGGATTGGGACTTTTTCTGTTCGGCATGGAGCTGATGAGTGATTCCATCGAGAAGGTGGCGGGTGCCAGACTAAGAAGGATACTGGAAATCTTTACCACCAATCGTTTTATGGGTATGCTGGTTGGTATTGTTTTCACCGGTATCGTACAGTCGTCTTCTGCATGTACGGTCATGGTAGTCAGCTTTGTTAACTCCGGTCTTATGAATCTGTATCAGGCAGCGGGTGTGATCTTTGGTGCCAACATTGGTACCACGGTAACTTCACAGTTGATCTCCTTTAATCTGTCTGAGATAGCGCCGGTGATCTTGCTGTGTGGTGTCGTGGTGATGATGTTCTCCAAGAAAGAGAATGTGAAGAAAATTGCTGAGGTGATCGTAGGATTCGGTATTCTATTTGTGGGGCTTCAGACCATGTCGTCCGCTATGGAAGGCATGAAGAATGTGCCGGAAGTTGTGGATCTGTTGGGTTCTTTGAAGAATCCATTTCTGGGAACGCTGGTTGGTTTCCTTTTGACGGCTATTATTCAGAGTTCTTCGGTGACGGTCAGCATAGTATTGCTTTTGGCTAACCAGGGGCTTTTGGAGCTTCCCATCACGTTGTATATCATCATGGGCTGTAATATCGGTTCTTGTACTACAGCTTTGTTGGCAGCCATGTCCGGTAAGAAGGATGCCAAGAGGGCGGCACTGATCCATTTCCTGTTTAATGTGATCGGTACTGCGATTATATATGTAATCTTGTTGGTGGCAGGAGATCTGGTTGTGAAAGGAATCGGTTACATATCTTCTGATAATGGCAGATTTGTGGCAAATGCTCACACCATCATCAAGGTGTTCCAAGTGGTCATTCTCTTTCCCTTTGCAAAGTGGATCGTCAAGCTGGCTGTTCTGTGCGTACCCGGTGAAGATAAGAAGGTTAGTGACAGCGAGAATTATCAGTTAAAGTTTATTGGCGAGAAGGTATTGTTCAATCCTGCCACTGCTGTGGTGGATGCAATCAGGGAGTTAGAGCGCATGGCATCTCTTGCTACAGAGAACCTGAACCGTGCCATGAAGGCGCTGATCACGCTGGATGAGGGTGAAATTGACGAAGTCTATCGTGTGGAGAAGAATATTAACTTCTTGAATCACGCGATCACAGATTACCTGGTAAAGATTAACCAGACCACCCTTCCAATTGAAGACTTGAAGAGCCTGGGTGCTTTGTTCCATGTGGTAAACGATATCGAGAGAATCGGTGACCATGCAGAGAATGTGGCAGATGTGGCTAGGCATAGCAAAGAAACAGGAGTTGGTTTTAGTAAGGATGCGCAGAGAGAACTTGGTGAAATGATGGAAATGATAAACCAGATCGTTCAGTATGCCATGGAAGCATTCGTACAGGGAGATGAGACACATTTGCAGGAAGTTCTTGCGCTGGAAGATAAAGTGGATGCCAAGGAAAAAGAACTGCAGCAGATGCATGTGGATCGTCTGACAAGAGGCGAGTGTACTGCGGAAGCCGGAATGATGTTCTCAGACATTATTTCCGGATTGGAGAGAGTAGCAGACCATGCCACTAATATTGCATTTGCAAGCGAAGAACCTGAGGATGGAGAGGACTAAACACTTTCCAGTATTTTCTTGTGAATTTAACATATTTTACTTGACAGATATTGCAGGATACTGTTATAATTTGAAACGTAGCCGTTAATAAATTTGTAACAAAGTTGTAACGAGTGTTTGGATTTTGGAAGGACCCTGTAATGAATATTAGATTTATTTGTAAGAAAATGTGTGTCGTTGGTGTGTGTGCAGTGCTCGGTCTGGGAAGTACATTGGATGTTTGTGCGGCGGAGACTGTCAGGAACGTGCTTCCGTCTGTGGGTGTGGGCACATTAATTTCCAATACAAAATCTCTGGAGGAGTACATAGAGATTGCCGAAGAGGCGAAGGGTGCTTCCTGGGGATATACGAATCTGGGTCTTGCCAATGTAGAATCGGGTAATCTGAATATCAGAGAGACTGCATCTACCAGTGGAAAATTGGTGGGTAAGCTTCCCAAGGATGCTGCCTGCGAGGTATTGGAAGTGGCAGATGGCTGGGCCAAGATTACATCCGGTGAAGTGTCCGGTTATGTCAGTGCAGAATTTTTGCTCATGGGTCCTGAAGCGATGGTGAAAGCCAAAGATTTGGTCAAGACGGTTGCAAGAGTGACAAGTGATGGTGTGAATGTAAGAGATGGTGCCAGTCTGGAGAGTTCTGTATTGACTCAGGTGCCCAAAGGGGAAGAACTAGAGTATGTTGAGACATTAGATCAATGGGTGAGAGTGTCTATCGACGGTATGGAAGCTTATGTTTCAGCGGACTATGTAAAGGTGGAGACTACGTTTCACACGGCAATTACCATGACAGAGTTATTATATGGTATGGGTGTCTCTGATGTGAGAGTGGATCTGGTGGAATATGCCAAGCAGTTCTTGGGCAATCCTTATGTGTGGGGTGGGACGAGCCTGACCAAGGGAGCTGACTGTTCTGGTTTTGTGCAGAGCGTGTTCAAGAAGTTTGGTATCAAATTAAGTCGTACCTCTCGTTCCCAGTCTAAGGACGGTAAGAAGATCAGTACATCTGATCTAAAGCCGGGAGACCTGCTCTTTTATGCAGACAGCACAGGTACCATTAACCATGTGGCATTATACATTGGCGGCAGCCAAGTGATTCATGCCAGCAACCCGAAGAGTGGTATCAAGATCAGCAAGTATAATTACCGGACTCCGGTGAAGTGCGTGCGGGTGATCAACGATTAATGCGTAATAGTTCGGTTCAGAAAATTTAAGAAAATATTAATTTTGGGGGCTTTACATTTTGAGCCCCCTGTGTTATTATATTCAAGGTATGGACACAAGTTTGTCCGTTATAAGCCGGTGCTCAGGTTCGGGACACTCCGACCCAGCCCTAGGATGCGGCGTTCAATTATTTTATCAGGAGGATATGACAATGATTTCCAAAGAGAAGAAGACAGCTATTATCAATGAGTATGCCAGAACAGCTGGCGATACCGGTTCACCTGAGGTTCAGGTAGCAGTTCTGACTGCAAGAATTCAGGAGCTCACTGAGCATCTGAAAAGTAATCCCAAGGATCATCACTCCCGTCGTGGTCTTTTGAAGATGGTAGGTCAGAGACGTGGTCTGCTTGATTATCTGAAGGGCAAAGATATCGAGAGATATCGTGCTTTGATCGAAAAACTTGGTATCAGAAAATAAGCATTGGTTTGAAGGCGGGGTAGTGCCGGTTGTCGGCCGCTCCGCCTTTTAAACGGTGGCAGTAGTAACTTGTGGGACAGAACAGAATTCCGAGACCGCTGAAAAGAGTAGGTGGCAGGTGGTGGAGTTACCTGATTTTTTCAGTAGTTTCGGCGTCTTCTGTTCCGTATATCATAAGCAGCCGTAAGATACGGCAGAATGGAGGAGAATATGTACCAGACTTATTCAATGGAACTGGCCGGGCGCACACTTTCTGTAGATATCAATCGTGTGGGCAAGCAGGCAAATGGATGTGCATTTATGCACTATGGCGACACCACAGTATTGTGTACCGCAACCGCATCTGAGAAGCCCAGAGAAGGAATTGATTTCTTCCCCCTGAGCGTAGAGTATGAAGAGAAATTATATGCTGTAGGTAAGATCCCGGGAGGATTTAATAAGAGAGAGGGTAAGGCAAGTGAGAATGCCATTCTGACCAGCCGTGTCATCGACAGACC
>JAZQGM010000079.1:0-22804 GCA_045540075.1 Acetatifactor sp.
TAGAGTTCTCCTTTCTTTATGTACTCGGACATGGCAGTGTCCTGTAGATACAGTATAAGGGAGTTGGGAGAAAATAACAACAGGATTTTTTGCAATCTGTAATGCTTTGAATGTACCACTAACAGAGTTTGCAGATAAGGAAGGAGGGTGAAGAGAATGGATAGCGGGGAAGAATTTATAATTTCGATGAAGCCTGCAACAGAAAAAACGCTCCAAAGTATTGACGGTACTTTGAAGCGTATCGAAGCTATTCTTCGTCAGGGTCAGAGACAAAACCTATCTTCTGTTTTGGACGATCAGGATCTTTCTTTACAGCAGTTAGCAGAAAATTCAACTGATTTACATGTTGAATAAGAGTTGATTCAGCACCATTGACATAGCCCTTAAAAATCATCAGAACAGGCATACGATAACTGATTTCGGTTACTTGCATTAGAACAGATTGACCAAAGTTTGTAAGCAATAATCCTACTTCATGTTCTGTATCAAGGGTTGATTCAAATTTCCGGATCTGTTCTTCTAATATGTCAAATTGAGTGTCTGAATAAGTGTAAGCAATAGTCGGCTTGGGTGGGATCAAAGCGGCCGCGTTAAATTGTGGAAGATTAAAATCCATTGAAAATCTCCTTTCTTTATGTACTCGGACATGGCAGTGTCCTGTAAGAACATTATAGAAGAACAGGAAGAAAAAAACAATACTAAGAAACAGGTACAAGCATTCAATCATAGAATGTACAGAACAAAGGAAGGAAGAATCCCATGAGAATAGTCAATCTGATACATATAGGAGAAGAAGTCAAGAATCTGGATGAAATGAGCGAGGCAGAGCGCCGGGAGATAGCCCTCAAATTGAACATTCAGGCACTGGAGCCTCTGGGGTACGCTATGGTTCAAAGAGCCGATAAAACATCGGCATAACAATTAAAAATACCGTGTCCTGTACGTGGTGTAGCAGAAGCACCACAAAATCCCCTTTGCTTATTCGGTGCGCAGTATCATACTGTGCACCACGTAGAGGGCACGGACAAGTTTAGAATGGAGGATATTTTAATGGACATCAGAGAAGAGAACAATCAGGCATTGGTCACCGGTGAGGTAATCACCGATTTTACCTTCAGCCACAAGTCACATGGAGAGAATTTTTACAAAGTAACTGTAAAGGTACCACGCCTTAGTGAGACTCACGATTTTATCCCGATCATGGTATCGGACAAGCTGGTAGATGTATCAGCAGACTGGATAGGAAGTTGGATCATGGTAAGTGGTCAGTACCGTTCCAATAACACCCGATGGCCGGACGGCAGAAGGAGACTGGAATTATTTGTATTTGCATATTACGTGGCAGCAGTCCTTCCGGAGAACTGGGAAATCGAACAAGCTAACACTGTAAATCTAAACGGATATCTTTGCAAGCCGCCCGTTTATCGTGAGACACAGGAGGGACGTAAGATAACAGACATGCTCCTTGCCGTGAACCGGGCGTTTGGAAAGACTGATTATATTCCCTGTATCTGCTGGGGGAGGAATGCCAGATACGTGGCCAGTCTTGACGTTGGGACATGCCTTACCTTGGAAGGAAGGATTCAGAGCAGGGAATACATAAAGAAACTGCAAGACGGCTGGGAAGAACTGCGGACAGCCTATGAAGTATCAGTTAGCATCGTGCGGGAGTCGGAACAGGAGGATAAATAGAATGGGAAAGTTACGGAAGACAGGTGACAAGGTACGTTATATAGCGGATGTACATAAGCAGTACCAAGGGCAGGTAATGACCGCTATGGAATTTGACATAGAGAACAGGATCATGTGGTTGCACGGTGAAGATGGTGGCGAGATTCCGGCATTCTGGGATGAGGTTGAAGCAGTGACGGAATAAAAAAGGTAATAGAAGGGAGATAAGAAAGATGCTTGCATCAATCCTAAGGGTAGTAGGATTTCTTCTGCTGATGTTGGGAGCAGGAGGAATGGACAGTGAGCTGCTGTTCACACCAGTGGTGATGGTCCTGATCGGCCTGGCATGCCTGTTATGGGCTTCCAAGGAATCCGGAGAAATAAGAAAGCCCCGATGAGCGGCAACTCAAACGGGGCAATACACGAACAAGTGCATTATAGCACAGAAATGGAGAATTGTAAATGAATTATAAAACATGTGAGTATTGTGGTGCGAATCTTGATCCCGATGAAACCTGCGATTGCAGGATAGAAGGCCGGGATGATGATAAAAAGAAGGGAGGAGAGGACAATGAAACGGTCACAGCAGCCCAAGAAACCTACGCGGCGCCAGAAAGTTGCTATTACGGCAGCAGGCTTGATCTGGAATAACTGGAGGGTAATGGAAGACAGGGGAGATGAACTTGTCATTGTCAGTGGATCCGGGCGCAGACGGATAATCTCTGCGTAGCATTTTATTAAAATAGCGCCATGGAGGGGTAAGGATGCAGCTGCCAATAAAGAACATATACATATATTCTGCAATGCGTGGACTGAAAGATGATGCCCCGGTATGTCTTTATGTTATAGAAGATGATGTGACCAAAGAGAGCAAAGCATACCGCAGGAAATTTGACGCACCTATGACAGGTAATCAGCTGGCTCTGTCCGCAGCGCTGGCAGCCCTGAACCGTCTGGAACGGCGTAGTGAAGTACATTTGTATACCGATTCCATTTACTTGGTCGGGCCGGTACGGAATGGCTGGCTTAAGGATTGGAAGAGGAATGGCTGGAAGAATGCCAAAGAAAAACCAGTCGCAAACCGTGAGCTGTGGAAACAGATATATGCATTTACAGAACGCCATGTTCTCTCTGTGGAGCATAACGAATCAAGCAGTGTGTATATGTGGATGAAATGGAGGATGGAGGATGTGGACAACAGGGGAGATAAAAGGAATGCATAAGGATGGCAACTCTCTGGAGATTGTTCTAAAGGTTCCTTCATCCTTTGAAAAAGACATTATGAGGTGCGACTGCCGTACCCTATCCCTGCGGTTAAATGATGGTCGTTTTATCTCGGAACAACAACGCAGGAAGATTTATGCCGCTCTGGGGGAAATTGCTGAATATACCGGATTCACACCGGATGAAGCTAAGCAGGTCATGAAGAATAGGCATATTGTACTAACCGGTGCAGAGGATATCTCTCTGGCCAGCTGTAGCATGACCCAGGCAAGGCAATTTTTGAATACATTGATTGATTTCTGTCTGGAGCATGGTGTGCAGATGTTTGACCGACTTGCAGACCGTACAGATGACATTGACCACTCGCTCTGGTCGTGTCTGAAATTTAAAAAATGCGCAATCTGCGGAAGACCGGGCGAAGTCCACCATTGGGATGCCATTGGAATGGGTAACGACCGTAGGACCGTTGATGATAGATGGCACAGAAAGATATGCCTGTGCCGTGAACACCATACCAGGGCTCATGCTATTGGCAGAACAAGGTTTGCTGCCATGTATTGTGTGTATGGGATCCTGTATCAGGAAGGAAAGGAGGAAGACGATAATGGGTATGAAATTACATGAAATCGGGGGCGGTGCCCTGGCTGAAATGTTCGATAGAGCCTATAAGAAGGTGCTCATGAACATGAAGGATCCAAATACATCTTTCAAGGAATCCAGAAAGATTGTGATAACCCTGTCATTCCGCGAGGATGAAATGCGTAATAATGCGGATATGACGATCAAGGTAGATACCAAGCTGGCAGCAGCCATCCCATTCCAGTCCAAGATAGCATTTGGCACCGGAAGGAATGGCGAAGTAGTATCCGAGGAATATGGTGCACCGGAACATTACCGGGAAGCGGAAGAAGAACCGATGGAAGAGACAACCGGAACTATTAAAAAATTCAGAAAGGAAGCATAGTTTATGATCGAGAAAGCATTAAAGTTTATTGTAGGGATGGACATGCCCCATTACAATACGGATGACCTGGGAAGGTTATATACAGACAAGAAGATGACGAGGATGGTGGAGGATGCGGACGTAAAGACGCTGAATCTGTCTACTCTTGGAAGCCTTGTGGATTATCTGGCAACCGGATATGATGAGATTCCCAATATGGTATATGTACATGTAGAAAGCCAGGATACGGTTGCACTGTATGCGCCTGTTAACAGATTAGAGGATTACCTCAGGAGAAAGTTTATAAAGGTACAGGCAGATATCCCACAGTTTCCTTTTGGTCATTTCATGCCTGTAGAGGATTTTATTATCAAAGTAAAGAGTATGTTCCAGGATTATCTGCCGGAGCATCCGGATGTGTTTGGCAGAGATGATATGCTGCGCTATGCAGGAAATATCCAGAACGGCACCACCCAGACATGCTCAGACGATGGAGTATCCCAGCACGCTGTGATTAAGACGGGTATCGTCAGCACGGAGGATGTGATAGCACCTTCTATCGTGGCGCTGAAGCCTTACAGAACATTTCTGGAAGTGGATCAGCCTGTCAGTGAGTTCCTGTTCCGGATCAAGGACGATGGACGGGGCGGTGTTTCCTGTGCGATCTTTGAATCTGACGGAAGTTTATGGAAGATGGAGGCAAAGCGCCGCGTTGCAGAGTATATCAAGCAGGCCTTTGCCCAGGCTGTGGAAGATGCCAGGGATACGGATGATACGCCTCTTGTGCCGGAAGTAATGGTACTGTATTAGGCAGCAGGCGTCATGTAAAAATGTTAAAGAAGGTAGGTAGACTATGGCAGGAAGACCAGTGTCAGAAGGCCTGTGCTACTTTTCTTTTGATGTGGATTTCTTCGACAATCCCAAGATCAAGTCTCTTCGCCGGAGACATGGGAATACGGCGGTATTATTTTATTTAAGGCTCCTGTGCGATGTCTACAGGAAAGGCTTTTATCGTAAATGGGATGCTGATTACCAAGAGGAACTCAAAGAGCAGCTCGGTATCAGCGACGGGCAAATGCAGCAGGTGATGACATTCTTGTGTGAGCGGTCACTGGTGGATTCCAAACTTCTCACATCGGACACTATCATCACCTCCCTGGAAATACAGCGGAGATTCCAGCAGGCCGTGAAAGAAAGGGCAAGAAAACGGCCTGGTGGAAAGCTGCCGGTCAATGTCAGGTTCTGGCTTCTGGATGAAGCAGAGACGGAACCTTTTATTCAGGTCACCCAAAAAATAAATATTCCCGGGAAAAATACGGATTGTTCCGAGAAAAAAGAGGATTGTTCCCAGAAGAATGACACAAAGGAAAGTAAAGTAAATAAAAAGAATAATAATATTGTCCAGCCCCGGAAGGGCAGGACGGTTTCTTCCAATCCACCGTCTGATTTTGACAGGAAATGTACGGATTACCTGATACAGCAGTGCACCAGGGAATTTCCTAATGCAAAGGTACCCCACAGTGAGAGTGAACTGCTGCGTTGGCAGCTGCATATTGAGAAGCTTCGCCGGATTGATGGGCAGGAAGAGACAGCAATCTGGAATGTGCTGGTCTGGACCTTCAACAATTCCTTCTGGCGTACCAATATCCGCAGTACCAGTAAGTTTCGTGAGAAATTTGAGACACTTTACCTGCAATCAGGCGCAAAGAAAGGCGGAAATGTGAATGGAAGCGGCAGCAGGCCTAATCAATTTAATAATTTTCAACAGAATGACTATGACTTTGATGCCCTGGAGAAGGAACTGTTAGAGGCACAAAGGGAAAGGTGACAGAATGGGAATTCTTACTTACAGCATAGATAATATGGATGTACCGGAGCTTGAACGGACACTGAATCTGTACAAGAACAACACAGTGAAATATTACATTGGAATCGGCTATATCCTGAAGCAGCTGAAAAAGAAAGCGGAGTATGATGACTGGGATACCTTCTGCAGGGAGCGGTATGGTATGGACAAGACCCAGGCAAGCAGGTGTATGAATGCCAATACCAGGTACAGTAAGGAACGATATGGGTTTGGTATGGAACTGGATGATAAATATGAGGGGTTGAACAAAAGTGTGCTGGTGGAGATGCTGAGCCTGCCTCCTGAGCTGGAAGAGAAAGTGACACCGGATATGAGGGCAACAGATGTCCGGGAAATGGCGAAACAATATAAGCAGGAACAAAAGGAACAGCAGATGCACACGGATGATATCCTGGAACAGCCGGAGCAAGTGACAAGAACCTATGATGATGGTGATGAAATTGAAGGGGCTGATCTGGAACTGATATGCCATCTGGTGAAATGTTACGTTGATGAAGCAAACTTGTGTTGGGATGATCTGACTTTGTTTGATTATGGCTGTATTTCCGGTGATTATGAGTATGACGGAAAAGAATACAGCATGTATTCAGATGATGAAAGTGATGAATATCCTATTTCTGATAAGCCTGGATATATTGAAATTTTTAAAGGTTATACCGATGACCATAAAGAAGGACAACAGGCCGATATATATCTTCAGCATGCGGTATGGATGCGGTTGATGAAAAAGCTGCTTGCAGACAGAAGGAAGATGTGCTGCTACGAAGATGTTTCATGCCAATATGTTGGGAATAGCAAGAGAAAGCATAATATCACAGGTAATGCATGCCCTGAAAAATGCTGTATGGTCTGCCCGGAACTTTCAGGGTGCAGCTGGGCCTGCATGAGCGCCATGAAGCGTAACCTTCGGGATCAGTTAGAAGACCTGGAAGACGTAGTAGATACTGAGTTGGAAGAGGATTTTGAAGAAGATTCCATGGAGCTGTATCCGGAGGTTGAAGAGGAGTCTGAGGAAGTGGCATTGACAGTGCCGATTGAACTTCCGGAAGAGGAGGTTATTGATGCGGAATACAAAGAGATTACTGAGGATGATGCGATATCGCAACAGATGTGTGATTATCGCTGCATAATTGCAGCAGAGGCTGAACAAGAGTTGTATACAGTCAAAAATGTGATAAGTGAAGAAACTGATGATATGAAATTTATTCGCGAATATCATAGGGAGCAATCTGATCTTTTGCAACAGTACATAGAAGTAGGGGATTTACCTGATAAGCTTATGAAGCGGCAGAAAATATTGGTTGGGGCTCTGGCTAGTATGATATTTGAATTGGAAAGCATCCAGGAAGCAGAGCCTGTAGAACAACCGGAGTTTCCAACATTGAAGAACCAGGAGCAGCGCAAGGAGTTCCTGGAAAGTTTTCACACATGGCCAATATGGTATCAGGTACAGCAGGCATCAGAAATATATTACCGTTATGATCTTCCTGACGGCAGCAGTATTGTGGTATGCGAATACAGAGCCTATGTGGAATGGAACAAACACAGGGGAAGAGATCCGGAAGTACTTTATCAATGGTATTATCTGCTGAAGCCCGGATATCACTATCTGAATGATTGCAAGACCAGTGTCTCTCAACTTGTTGAACATTTGAAGGAAGTAAAGAAAACGGTTGAAACACCTTAAGAAACTAATGTTCATGGGGATTTAATATATCACATAAAAACCATGCCAGTGCCGGGTTTCCAGCCCGGCAGAAAGGAGAACATGAAGGACAAGGAATTTACAGCCAGGATGCAGGGAATGGCTTATGCATATGATCTGGCAAAGGAACATGGGCTGGATGCCCTGAAGAAAGAGATGGACAAGCGGAATTTCCTTCGTATCCCACTGAACATCCCGATGAAAAAAGTAGATGAGTTCGTAGAGACAGTAAAGATGAACCTGTATAATAATATACTTACAGTAGTGCTTTATACGCTACATGACAAGTATGGATTCGCTGAAAAACGTCTCAGTGATTTCAAAAAAGCTTTTGATTACAATGCGCAGTGCACCATGGATTTGGATTATATGGGAGAACATTACGTGAGAATGGAAGACTATGCAGCAGAGTTGAACCAGAAGTTTCGTGTGGGCATCGACATTGAGAAAGTAGCCGCTACTCAGGATGCTTTTGACGAGCAGGATGAACGGTATCATACCTGTAAGGTAGATCGTGTTGTGGAACTGTTACGGGAGAATGGCTTTCAGGAGGCAGCAGTATTCATTGAAGGTAGATTGGATTAAGGAGGTGCCAAATGAATGGTGAAGTAAAGGCAGACTGTTTTGCTTATAGAGATGGAGAGTGCTCTATACTTAGGGTTAAGGATTGCAGTGGATGTAATTTTTACAAGATAGTTGGCACACAATGCGATACATGCCCTAAAAAAGGGAAACCAACTTGTGATCACTGTAGAAGATGAGGACAGCTAAAACATTGGATGATAAAGAATCATAGTAAAGAAAGGAAAAGAAGATGAAGAAAGTAATTATTTTAGTAATGACAATTTGTATGATGATGGTATGGTTGGCTGGATGCGAATATACAGAAACAGCCTCAGAAGCGGATAAGAGTAGTACAATTAAAATAGGCGATAAGCTTACAAAAAATCAACCAACACCAACGGACATTGATTATTCGCTTGAAAGATACAATCTGATAAAACGTACCTATTGGGTGAATGGGCAAAGGGAAAAAGCCAATATGCTCCCTTGTGAAATTGAAAAGCCGCTTGGTTATATTGTCCTGTTTACAGAATCAGGTGCAGCAGTTGGTTCGTTTGTAGTTGATGGGAAAGTGTCCAGCTTGAATTCATTCCTGACACCAGATTCGGAAGTGTATGAAATTGCAGGGGAAAGTGCTGATAATACGGTACACTATAATGGAACATCTGATAATGACTGGCTTCCTGATGTTGATGGTTCATATGGCGAGAATGACAACGGTATCTTCTTCTTCACACCTGATGGAAAATACATTGAATGGACAGGTACATATTTGTATTCAGACATTCCGTTCATTGTTGAAGATCCAATTTTGAAGGTAGGTGAATAATATGAGAGTATTTCAGATAATAGGAGCAACAATCTGTACAGTAGTTCTGATCATCGCATTGGTTTTTGTTGGAACCACAACTGATTTGTTTGGTAGATGGTTCGGGAATAAGGTGGAATATGCAGAAAAGAAGATTGATGAACGTACAGATTATGACACGATTAAAAAAGTAGAGGACACCTGTAGGGCAATGATTTCTTCCTACGAATCGGATAAGCTGGCGTATGAACAGTACAAGGATTCCGACAACGAAGAAAAGCAATCCTGGGCCGAACAGGCAAAAATGAGAGCGAACAAGACAGCATCTACATACAACAACTACATTTTGGAGAACAGCTTTGTCTGGTCAGGGAATGTTCCGGAAGACATTGCTAGGAAGCTTAACTATATTGAATAATTGCGACGTCGCAATATTTTAGCCACATGGCAGCAGGATTGGAGGTGTGGAAATGACAAAGGATGAGCTGTGGAATTATCGAAGCAAAAAGGAAGAAATAAAGGAACTTAAGTATAAATTAGCTCACTTAACAGACAGTGATGCAATGGTAGGGAATGATGTTATCATGGATTACAGGACCGGGTATCCTAAGCCGCAATCCGTTGTTGGAACTGATCAGGTAAGGATAAGGAGCTTGATGACCAGATACAAAAACAGGATATCGAAGTTGGAAAAGGAATGTATGGAGATTGAGAACTTCGTAGAAGATATCTCTGATAGTATCACGCGTAGAATATTCCGAATGTATTTCCTAGATCGCATGAGCCAGCAGAAGGTAAGCGGCAAAGTACACCTTTCACAATCCGAAGTCAGTAAAATTATTTCGGAATATTTGAAAATGGAATAAAAAAAATAAAAAAGTGTGATAAGATTAATCATGAAGTAGTGACTGGTCCATACAACTTGACACCTTTATCAGGAAGCATCTGGCTAAAGCTGGGTGCTTCATTTGTTGGAGGAAATAATGGCACAAGATTTTGCAAAAGCGTTTTATAATTCAGATTTGTGGAAGCAAGTAAGATTATCAATCCTAAAGAGGGATTGTTATATGTGTCAGATGAATGGATGCAGTAATCCGGCAGAGGAAGTTCATCACATAAAGAAACTGACTCCAAGCAATATCAATGATCCGATGGTCTCAGTGAATCAGAATAATTTGATTTCTTTATGTGGCTCCTGTCATAAGTTGATTCATAAAGCTGACAAGGCAGCAGGCATAAGGAAGAAGAACAGCAGATCAGCCCAAAAGATATTGCCTGATATTATCTTTGATGAGAATGGTTATCCTGTTCCGGTAAAATAATCCCCCCGGGGGTTTTATTTTTTTACCCCCATACTGGAGACCGTTGGGGTGGTCCTTTCTGTAACTGACTGGAATATTTACGCGTAAGGGGTGTGGTATAGATGTCTGATTTTGTGATGATTTACACAGATAAACAACGAAAAAAGAAGATCAGAGACGAGCAGAAACGACTTGATGAGATCTTCAAAAATGTGGAGACAAATAAGAAAAAGACCATTGAAAAACTGATATCGGATGCAGCGTTCATGGCTGTTACCCTGGACGAAACCAGACAGATCATTGCCAGGGATGGAGTGGTGGAGACCTATCAGAATGGCAAGGAGCAGAAAGGGCTTAAGAAATCATCTGCTGTAGAAGTATATGACAAGATGGTTAATACATACAGCAAGGTGGTCAAGCAGCTCTGCGATCTGCTCCCTGAAAGAGTGGATTTTAAGGCCGAGGAAGAAACGGATCCGGCAGAGGAGCTTCTGGCATTCGTGAATGGATTTAAAACATGACGAACTGGCCAAAAGAATACCTGGCAATGATTGAATCCGGTGATGAAGTCGTGTCGGCTAAGGTTAGGGAAGTGTACAGAAGGGAATGTGCGTGGATGGATAATCCACCAGCCGCATTTCCCTATTACTTTGACCCGGAAAGAGGGCAACACCATATCGACTTTATGGAGCGGTTCTGCAAACAGTCGAAAGGAAAATGGGCGGGGCAGAATATTCGCTTTGAGCCTTTCCAGAAAGCAAAGCTACAGCTGATATTTGGGTGGGTGGAGAAAGAGACAAGCTTCCGGCGGTTTCGGGAAGTAGTTGATATCCGTGGAAGAAAATGTGGAAAGTCCACTGAGACGGCTGCTGTTGAATGGGATATGGCAGTCAATGATAATGAAGCCGGTGCAGAGATCTACTGTACTGCGAATAAGAAGGATCAGGCTAATATCATTTATACTGAATGTGCAAATATGCGTTTGCAGTCCAATGCGCTGGCAGCAGTCTCCAAGAAGAGACAATCCGATATTTATTTGCCGCTTTCCATGTCCTTCATCAAGGCTCTGGCTTCAGATACATCTACTATGGATGGTCTGAATACCCATTTCTTTTCGATGGATGAATGGCATGAGCAGCGTAATTCCAAGTTGTTTGATGTCATGATTCAGTCCCAATCGGCCAGAGACCAGCCTTTGGCATGGTTGATCAGCACGAATGGATTTGTCAGGGAAGCTTTTTTTGATGATAAGTATGATGCCGCATCCAATGTGGCTTTGTGGAATCCAGGCTTTGAAGATTATACCATGTTACCGCTGATTTATGAGTTGAATGATCGAGATACATGGATGGATCCGGCTCATTGGGCAGAAGCCAATCCAGGGTTGGGTAAGATTAAAAAGATCAAGACCCTGGCTGAATTTGTGGCCAAGGCAAAACGAGAGCCGGGTTTCCTGCCAACAGTTTTGACAAAGGATTTCAACATCAAGGAGAACTTAGCTGACAGTTGGCTGAGCTTTGAAGCTTTATTAAATGAGACAGTAGTGCCGATAGAATATCTGGCCAACTCATATGCTGTTGGTGGATGTGATCTGTCCAGTACCACTGACCTTACCTGTGCTACGCTGCTGATTCGGAAACCGGGTGATAACCGGTTCTTTGTGTTGCAGAAGTATTTTCTTCCTAAAGCCCGTGTAGATGCTGTTGATATCAACGATAAAAGAGAAGCACCTTACAGAAAGTGGGCAGATCAGGGATGGCTGTCGGTCAGTAATGGAGCGACCGTGGATTTCCATGCAGTGACAGAGTGGTTTGTGCAGATGATAAAGCAGTACAACATTAGGCCGCTATGGATTGGTTACGATGCAGCGTTATCCGGATATTGGAGAGAGGAAATGGACAGCTATGGATTTGATATGGAGAAAATCCGGCAGGGGCCATTTACCTGGACATATCCGTTTAAAGAGATGGGCGGCATGTTTCAGGAACATCGGATTGTGTATCAGAATAATCCTATGCTCCGCTGGTGCTTGCAGAATACAGCAAAGAAATCTACCAACAAAGACGGAATTGAGAGTGTGCAGCCGGTAAAGATAAACTCCTACCGGAGGATAGATGGGACAGTATCCTTGCTGAATGCTTACACTTGTTTTAAGAATCATGAAGAAGAGTACCTGCGGTACGTGAAGTAAAGGAGATGCTATGGGCTTATTTAGTAATCTGTTTGGTAAGATAAGGGTAGTATTCGGAAATGGATATTATGGGTATCAGGCACGGAGTGCGCCCTGGTTGGCTGATGCATGGGAGCATGATATTGTGCGTGGTATTGTTGACTGTATAGCTACTCATGCGGCAAAGGGACAGCTTCAGCATGTGATGATTGGAAAGGACGGGCGGATACAGAAGACGATCAGGGACAGTAAGATTGTTCGTCTTATGAATGAACGTCCAAACAGTATCATGTCTGGATTCGAACTGAAATACCGGTTCTTTTCTCAGTTGGAAACACAGACTACGGCAGTTTTGTATATAGAGTTTGAAAATGCTGAAGCAAAAGCAATCTATCCGGTTGATCACAGAAAATTTGAGTTCCGGGAAATCAAGGGCGGTGGATGGGCAATCTTATTTACTGATTTTGAGGGAAACGAAAGAGCGCTGCCTTTAGAGTGCTGTGTAGTGGTCAGGAAATTTTACAATAGCCGGCAGGCTTCAGGTGATGGGAATGGACCGATCTACAGAGTGCTGGATATGGCAAAGGCATCTGATGAAGGTTTTGTTGAAGCTCTTACGGTATCAAACAAAGTGCGCGGACTGATCAAACAGAAGAAAGCCATGCTTGATCCGGAAGATGTAAAGAAGGGGCAGGACGAATTTGCTCAGAGGTTTAATGAAGCTGCCAAAAACGGTGGTATCGTGGGAGTGGATTCGATGGAGGATTTCCAACCATTGAATGTCAATACCTATGCCGCAAATGCAGCGCAGACCAAAGAGATATCAAACAGGTTCTACAGTTATTTCCGAACCCCGGAAGATATAGTTCAGAGTAAGTATTCAGAGCAGGTAGGGTTAGCATGGCATGAATCAGTAATAGAGCCATTGTGGGAAATGCTTGCGGAGGCTGTTGATAGTGTTTATTTTACTCAGAAGGAAAAGGGGTTTGGTAATAAACTCATGATATCTGCCGGAGTATTAATGGGAACCAGCTATCAGACAAGGATAAACATTATCAAGGATACCAAAGAATTGGGATTACTTACTACCAATGAGCAGAGAGAACTGTTGGGATATGCACCGATTGAGGGCGGTGATGTACGCCAGGTATCTCTCAATTTTGTGAATGCAGACAAGCAGGATGAGTACCAGATGAAGGGAAAGAAAGGAGAAGGAAATGAAGAGTGATGTTTTAGCAAGAAAAAATGTCCTGTCCAGAAGCTTCCAGATTCAGACCCGTGAAGCGGGAGAAGCTGGAAGCGAGTTGTGGGTGGAAGGATATGCAGTCATATTTGATTCAGAGACAGTTTTATTCGAATATGCAGGTGTGGAATACAAGGAAATGATATGCTCCGGAGCATTTGAAGGATGCAAGATGGAGGATGTTATTTTTAACTATAATCATGGCGGCAAAGTCATGGCCAGAACCAGAAATCATACGTTACAGTTGGAAATCGATGAGAAGGGTTTGAAGATACGTGCCAGATTGGATGGTACCGAAGAGGGACGCAGACTGTATGAAGAGATCAAAGGTGGCTATATCGACAGGATGAGCTTTGCTTTTGTGGTGAAAGAAGAATCTTATGATAAAGATAACCACATGTGGAAGGTAAGGGCTATTAAGAGATTATACGACGTCAGCGCGGTGGATTTCCCCGCTTATGATGATACATCAATCGAAGCAAGAAGGAACTCTATTCTGGAGGCGGAAGCTCAGGAGACGAGAGAACGTAAAGCGGCGGCGGACCTTAGGAAGCGGAAGTTGGTGGCAACTATTAAATTATCAACAAATCAGGAGGATTAAAGACAATGGAAAAAAGATTACAGGAAATCATGGCCAGAAGAGGCGAACTTTTAAGGGAACTGGAAGGAGAAGTGACCGAGGAGAGAATGGGTCAGATCGAACAGGAGCAGAGAGATCTTGAACAGGAGGAAGCGCAGATCAGAAGACGCATGGAAGTAAGAGGGCGTCTGGGAGCACCTGAAACCGGGAACGATGGAACAGAGGATAGTATTGAAGAAAGAGCACGTCAGTTTGTAGAGACCAGGGCTACTACAATTGCATCCGGCCAGATTGCAGTGCCTACCAGTACCAGTAATGATGTAAATCCTACATTGGAGTCCGGGAACAGCATCTTGGATCTTGTGTATGTGGAAGATTGTATGGGAATGGGTGGTAACCTGAGACCTTATGAAAAGCCTGGTATGGAAGCAGGCGTGGATCAGGAAGGCAGCAGCACTTCTGGTAACTTTGCTACCGACTATGCAGAGATTAAACCGGTTACTGTGGATGTTTACACTGAGGTGTCCCGTGAGACCAGAAAGCTGACTCCGGTCAAATATATGGAGGCAGTCCAGAGAGCAGCGCTTGCGGCTTTGAGAAAGAAAATCAGTCGTATGATCATCGCATCGGATAACGCTGAATCTCCGACATTTTTTGGTATCAATAAGGCAAAGGCTTGTGAAGAAACCAAATCGATTAGTCAGATTGATGCTACTACGCTGCGCGATATCATCTTGTCCTATGGCAGCGATGATGATGTGGCAGGAGCAGCAGTACTTATTTTGAGTAAAGCTGATCTCCAGGCATTCGGTGCAGTTCGCGGTACCAACGAAAAGAAGGCAGTGTATGAGATCATTCCTGATGAGCAGAACCCTAACTGCGGTATCATTAAAGATGGAGGTCTGTCTTGCAGATATTCTCTGAATTCTCAGCTGACAGCTCTCAGCAAAGCGTCGGCTGGTGATGATGTGATGTACTATGGCAAGCCGAAGGCATATGAAGTGGATATCTTCTCTGATTATACCATTACCGTGTCTGAGGATGCTGCTCTTAAGAACAGAATGATTGCTGTACTGGGTGAAGTGATGGTAGGTGGTAACGTGACCATCTATAATGGTTTTCTGAAGGTGCAGAAATCTGCATAGTGGAGGAGTGACTTATGCTGAATGAGGCTGTAAAGACGGCTCTGAGGCTTGGAGAAACAGCAGGGAATGCTCTGGCTGGAGAAATTGACAGGAATATCGAAACAGCCCGTGCGGAAATGATCCGTGCGGGTGTTTCTGCTTCTGCAGTTGACTCCGGTCATAAGCTTGTGGAGAATGCCATAGTCACCTATTGCCTTATGAATCTTGGTGATAAGGGACTATACGATCGATACAAAGAATCCTGGGAGTATCAGGTTGACAACCTAAGGAAATCAAGTCTGGAGAATAAAGATGTACAATGAGATTATCAAGCTGGTGTCAGAAACGGAAACAACAAATGAATACGGTGATATTGTAAAGAAGCCGGTTGAGAAAACTGTTTTCGCAGAGGTTATGTCTGTGGGGATGAGTGAATTCTATCAGGCAGCAGCTGTTGGCTTAAAGCCTGAAATCAAGTTTAAACTTGCAGATTACCTGGATTATGGGGGAGAGAAGAAGTTAAAGTATTCTCCTTACCAGGGAACTGAGGAAGAATACATTGTCATAAAGACATACCGCAAAGGGATTGAGTTGGAGTTGACCTGTAAAAGAGGTGTGGATGGATGAGTGTACCGAAATCTGTAATCAAGATCAATAAGAGTGGTGTGCAGTATGTGTCCAGTTGTGATAAGGCACAGTACTATATTTTTGAGTTGACCAGAGCAGCACTTAAAGATGTGACTAGATTTGTGAAGAGAAAATTTCGGGAAAATTATTATACACATTTTAAGAAGCGAACAGGTAAAGGTCCTAAAGCGGTTTATTCAGTGGTGCTTTCTTCGCAAAATACAAAGTATCCAAGAGTAGAAATAGGACTTCCTCATGCTCATAAGGGTAAAGAAGTAGTGGGATTTTATTCATTCTTTCAGGAACTTGGAACCAGTAAGACGCCCCGGTTAGGGTTGCTTAGTAGTGCAGTGGAAGATAATATACCTGAGATTGTTAAAATCGAGAGCCAGTATCTGTCTGCTTTGGAGGATGAGGCAAAGATTTTGACATTGATTGATGAAAGTGAGGAAGCGGTTGAAGATGAAGACGAATAGTTTGCGAAAATTGGTTAGGTCGCGTTTGATGACAGCTTGCCAAGATGTGTACTATAAGCGGGCCAGTAATGATGCAATGTATCCTCATATTGTTTTCTCGTTCAGAAATATAAGTTTTAATGATATTTGCAGGGATGATTTGATTCTGGAGATTGACATCTGGCACAAGCGTACAGATTCAGGTACAGAAATAGCTGAGATTGAGAACCTTGCTGATTTGGTAGAGGGGCTTTTTAGTTTTCAGAATTTGCCACAGGAAGATATTTTACCTACGTTCTACCGTAATAGCAGGATAATGGTGGAGGACGAGGATAAAGACATCGAACATAGATTGATTCAGATTCAAATACAAAATTATGAAAGGTAGGTAATTAACATGGCAAAATATAGTGGAACTGGTGTAGTGGCCAGTACCGATTATAAAACAGTCAAATGGATCGGTAAAGATAAAGGCGGCAAGCCTGTTAAAGTTACACTTAATGATGCTATCAACATGGGTAACATTGACTGGACTTTTGCAGAGAAGGATGATGTAGTGCCTTCCGTTGAATTCACGGCTACATACAGTAATACGGATAATACGGCGGATAGTACCACAGAGCCTTGGGAAATTGAAGTAGAAGGCGCTGCTTCCGGAGCAAGTGAGATATTGCTGGGAGCCGGGATTTTTTATATCGGTGAGACGGCGGTGGCACTATGTAGAGGCGGTGGTAAGTTTACCGTAGAGCGTGAATTCAGACAGATTAATGCGGATGGTGACCGTGGCCCTGTCAAGGATAGGATTCTGTTGGAGAAGAGTGTTGCCAAGATGAGCATGAATATACTGACCATGCTTACAAGAATTGTGGATATGTATCCCGCAGTCAGCACAACAAATGCGTAATGATGGAGGAAGGGCTTAGGCTCTTCCTCAACTGTTTGGAGGTTTGATATGAGAAAACTGGCATCTATAGATATATTTGCTTTTTGCAGAGTTGTTACTGCGATCGGCATCAAGGATGAAGTAAAAAGTATTGCAATGAAGGTTGATAAGGCAAGTGATCTGAAAGAAGAATTAGGATTTGATTTGCTTTTTAACATTTTTGAAAAGGCTACGGCTAAAAAAGGGGAAAAGGCACTATTTGAGTTTTTCGCAGGAATCTTTGAAATGTCGCCTGAGGATGTGTCGCGCATGGATCCGGTGGATTTTATGGACACGGTGCTTGAAGCGGCCGACATTGAAAAGTGGAAAGCTTTTTTCTCGCGGGTAGCTGCTTTAATGCAACGGAGTTAAGGGAGCTACTTCTAAGGCGGTACCACCAGACTGAGTTTATCCGTGATATGGACTTGGCGGAGTTTATTGAGTTTGTGAATCTGGCCAGAAAGAAAGAAGAGGAAGATAGGCTGCACAGAGAGTGGTGCGCTATGTATCCTCGCTTTAAGAAGCACATTTCGTTTGGTGAGTATGTGGATATGGTTACCGGAAGGAACATCGATACCAGACCGGCATCGGTGATCATGAAAGAGATAGAAGAATTGCACAGGAAGGAGGGAGAGCGTGGCACTGGAGATATTTAAGTTAGTTGGTTCCATATTTGTGGATAATGAGGCCGCAAATAACTCGATCCAGAAGACGGATGAAAAGGCGCAAGGTGTAGGTCAGACATTGCTCAAGGGTATCGGTACAGCTGTGAAATGGGGAGCCGGATTGGCAACAGCAGCGGCAGCAGGTGCAACGGCGCTATATGGTGTGGCGACCAGTGCAGCAGGGGCTATGGATGAAATCGACAAGGGCTCTGCTAAGATTGGTATCTCAAAGCAGGCATACCAAGAGTGGGATTATGTTCTTGGCCAGAATGGGATGAGCATAGACAAGCTAGAAACCGGTATGAAAACACTTGTGACACAGATGGACAGCGCATCCAGTGGAACGGCTTCTGCTTGTGAGAATTTTGATAAGCTTGGCATTTCCATTTATGATTCAAATGGTAAGTTGAAGGATCAGGAAACCATGCTGAATGAAACCATGATGGCTCTTGCCAATATGGAGAATGGGACAGAAAAGGCCAGATTGGCCACGGAGCTATTCGGCAAAGCCGGTGTTGAGATGATGCCGATGCTAAACGGTGGTGCAGAAGGAATTGCGGCGCTAACAGATCGTGCTCATGAGCTGGGACTTATTATGTCTGATGAAGCTGTGACTGCTGGAGTGGTATTGGGAGATACCATTGACGATGTAAAACAAAGCTTTGGCGCAATCGTCAATACGATCGGTGTCATGGTCATGCCGGTTATCCAGTCCTTGTTAGATTGGGTACTTTCTAATATGCCTGTTATCCAAAATGTGGTGGGTACGGTATTTGGCGTAATAGAAACAGTGGTGACCACTGTTATGAGTGTGGTTCAGGCTCTATTTGGCAATCTGACACAGTCAATCGGTGAAAATGCAGACAGTATGAAAAATATTTTTCAGTCACTCTGGGATGTATGCTTAACTCTGTGGGAATCTAATGGAAAGCCTGTGTGGGATGCCATTGGATTTATAGTCACGGAAGTGGCCGGATTGTTTGCTCAGCATATGCCTGAGATCATGGCATTTTTTCAAAGAGCGACCGAGGGCATGCAGGATACTTGGAACAATCACCTGAAGCCGATATTTGACGCGATAGCAGATGTTCTCCAGAATTATTTAATGCCGGCATTTGAATTTGTATTTAAGACCATCATAGAGCCTCTGATCATAAATGTGTTCAGAGTGATCGCTGATCTGTGGAATAATACGCTTAAACCGGTATTTGATGGCATATGCGACTTCCTGCTGGGAGTATTCACAAATGATTGGCAGTCTGCCCTGCAGGGGATCCTGAACATTGTAATTGGCATATTTAATGGTATCAGGACTGCCATTGAGGCCCCTATGGATCTGGTGAAGGATATCGTGGAGAGCGCAATTGATTTCATCCGGGACAAGTTCAATTTTGAATGGAGTCTTCCAGAGTTAAAACTGCCACATTTTAATATTTCTGGTGAGTTCAGTTTGAATCCTCTGTCTGTACCATCATTTGGTATTGATTGGTATGCAGAAGGTGGTATCATGAAAGACCCGACTGCATTCGGTTTTAATCCGTTTACCGGCAATCTTATGGTTGGCGGAGAAGCTGGGGCTGAGGCGATTGCGCCGATTGATACCTTACAGGCATATGTTGCGGAAGCGGTTGCAGCTCAGAATGGACCTATGATCGCGGTATTAAACAGGATTTTAGATGCAATTCTCAGAATGGATGAGAATATGGGAGATAATCTGCGCAATGCTTTGGAAGGTTTGGGTATTGTATTAAATGACCGTGAATTTGCGAGACTGGTAAGGGCGGTGAGAGGATGTTAGAGAGATTACAGTACATAAACCACCTGAACGAACAGCTGGATTTTGGCAGGGAAAAGTTGTTTGTTAATGAAAATGATCTGCATGATTTTACATGGTCGGTGTCCAGTAAGAATGACCGTATATCCGGGTTTAAGAAGGGGATAGTTACTAAGACTATCCCTGTTATTTTGAAATGTTCGACGGCTACAGAGGGGATTGAGCTTCGTAACCGATTGTTTGAGGTGATGGAAAAAGATGTACTTGCGATATCGCACGGAAGGCTTATTATAGGGGGCTATTATTTAAAGTGTTACATCACAGGTTCCAGTAAGTCAGAATACTTGATCGACAAGAGTTATATGTTGATTACGTTGCAGGTGACTACCGATTTCCCCCAATGGATCAGGGAGATAAAAGCCTCCTATTCAGCCGGCGGACAGGCTTCAGCCACTGAAAGCTACATGGATTATGCATACGATTATGCCTATGACTACTCAGGCAATTCGGGCTGGGCAGTGTTTGACAATCCGGGTTATGCAGCTGCTGATTTTGTTCTGACCATACATGGTCCGTGTGAAAAGCCGGAAGTGGTGATCGCGGACCATACCTATTCCGTGGATTGTACACTTGTAGCAGGAGAATATCTGAGGATAGATTCACAGAAACGGAAGGTGTATAAGGTGCGTGTAAATGGAGAACAGGTCAACCAATTCAGCCGGCGAAACCGAGGTTACTATATCTTTCAAAAGATACCGGAAGGCAACTGTGTGGTATCCTGGGACGGTTCATTTGCCCTGGATATCTTGCTGTATGAGGAAAGGAGCGAACCCAGATGGACTTGATATATGCAGATGAGAACAGAGAAGATCTGGGAGTGATGTTGGACAGTGAACTGGATCTGGCTTTTGGGACGGATGAGAATGACTTCCGTTGTACCGTCAGCTTAAAGGATCACTGTTGCAGTGCCGGCTACTATCTGTATCTGGAAGGAACAGAATACGGTGGTATCATCGATGAACCGGAAGTTGACACAGACGCAGATACGGTATCATATGTGGGAAGAACCTGGCATGGGATTCTGGCCGGGAAGATATTATGCCCGGACAGCGGCGCGGATTATCTGATCCTGTCAGGGGAAGCCAATGAGGTACTTGGCGGCCTGATAGACCGGATTGGGCTGTCAGATCTGTTTGAGGCTTCCACAGAGGATTCGGGGATCACCATTGTAGCTTATCCCATGAACCGGTATATTGATGCTTATGCAGGGATCCGGAAGATGTTGGCCGCATTCTACGGAAAGCTGAAACTTATACATACAGGGAAAAAAGTGCAACTGTCAGCAGTACCTCTGGTGGATTATTCCCGTGATGAAGAGTGGGACAGCAGCCAGATGGGATTCAAGGTGTCAAAGAATGCCAATCCGCTGAACCATGTAGTCTGTCTGGGAAAAGGTGAACTGGCAGACCGTCAGGTGCTGCATCTGTATATGGATGAAGCAGGGAACATTTCCCGGGAACAGACACTGACAGGGGTCAGGGAAGTGGCGGCCACTTATGACAATGCCAATGCGGAATCTGTGGAAGAACTGGAAAAAGGCGGAAAAGAACGTCTGGAAGAGGCATACAAAGCCGCAGAGAAACTTGCCACATCCTTTGACAGCACGCAGGAGTATGATATCGGGGATATCGTGGGAGCAAGGGAAGAAGTGACCGGGATATATGTTTCCCGGCCCATTGTTAAGAAGATAGTAACTATCAACAGAAAAGGCATTAACATAGAACATAAGGTGGGTGAATGATAATGGTACATTTGATTACCGGACATGCGGGGAAAGCGCATGTAAAAGCTTCAGATGAGGCAAAGATCAACAAGGCATTATACGGAGATGCAGAAGCGGCTGTGAATCATGGCAACAATCTTGCCATTACTCTGCCGAGCAACAACGCGGTCCAGATCGATACAGGATTATTTTATATGCAGGGACGATGGATTGATATACCGGCGCCGGTAAGCGTCCCATTTGATAACGGTGTGGCGGACATGAACCGCAATGACCTAGTAGTTTTCAGATATTCAATGGATCCGAACACTTCCGTGGAGGTTGTAGACCTTGTGATCAAGAAGGGAGCATCAACCAGCGGCACAGCAGAGGATCCTGCCCTGGAGACCGGACTGATCGATTCAGGGGCACTGGTGAATGAAGTTCCACTGTACAGGATCCCTATATCTGGGATAAATATTGGAGAGCCTGTTAAGCTGTTTAACATGATACAGGTCAATATCAGGGATATGCAGGCGTCTATCCTCGACACCCTCGAAGAAGTCGAAGCCAACGAGGAGGAAGGGAAAATTGCCGGGGCGTTGGCACTGAAAGAATTAAACAAGGCTACTGCTAAAATCATCGCTATTTCCACTTCAAATGGATATTCAACAATGGCCGCTGATATAGGTGCAAAATGGTCAAAAATACCAAACGGAACTGGTACAGTAATGGTCAATAACGGAGCAACCATTTATCATGGAACTTATTATAAATATAGTGATAAGATTGGTTCGATACATATGACCGACTGTTCTTCAGGCGAAGTCTATGTATGGAATTGTAATGGTGGTGATTATCAATTAGACGAAATCGGCAAGGCAAAAGATTTTCTCCCTCTGACAGGTGGAACGCTGACGGGTGATTTGAAAGTTGGGAAATCATTTATACGCAATGAAGAGCAAGCATGGTATCTTTGTGGTACACATGATCATTTCCGAGGTATTGTGTTTGGTGATGATAACCACACCACATCATTTGGTGACAGCATTTTGGCGGTAGAATATATCTACGGTAATTATGTTTCCAAAAGGCTTTTCGGTGAACACAACAAGCCCTCTGGCTCTTACACTGGAAATGGAAGTGCTACAGCAAGGACTATTGGTACAGGTGGTATTGGTAATTATGCATTAATTAGAACTAGTAACACACTTGGTATAGTTTCAGCACAAGGTTGTATTTTCTTTAATACTTACGTCGAAAAAACATCCTATATTGCTAAAGGTTACGCTGATTTTATTGATGGTATTCTCACAATATCAAGTAATCTTGATTGTATTAATGGAAATGGTTTGACGTACACTTATCAAGTTGTATAAGGAGACAAAAACATGAGTGA
>JAZQGM010000080.1:0-34246 GCA_045540075.1 Acetatifactor sp.
ATTCCTTAGGATCAGCACACTCACCCATACCTACGACACCATCTTCTTCACCGCCGATAGAACCTACTTCAGCCTCGATAGAGATGCCCTGCGCATGTGCATCCTTTACCAGCTGAGTGGTCTTTACTACGTTCTCTTCGATAGCATAGTGAGAACCGTCAAACATAACGGATGTAAATCCGGCTTCCATACACTTATAACAAGCATCAAAAGAACCATGATCCAAATGAATGGCTACAGGAACAGTGATGTTCAGACCTTTGATCATACCTTTCACCATACCTACTACTGTATCATAACCGCCCATATACTTACCTGCACCCTCGGATACGCCAAGAATTACAGGGGAATTACATTCCTGAGCTGTTAACAGAATGGACTTTGTCCATTCCAGATTATTAATGTTGAACTGGCCTACTGCATAATGGCCTGCCTTTGCCTTTTGAAGCATTTCTGTTGCAGAAACTAACATTTCATTTACCTCCATATTCATTTTCAACCGTCTTTTAAAGGCCGGGCATATCTATCATCGGGAAATTACACACACCCTGCCTTGGACAGAGGTTTGCTATAAATATAACACACTTTGGCACAAAAAGGAATAGGTATTAGAAATTTTTAATCAGAGAAAAATAGTATTGTAAATACAATAGTCAATCTGCTATAATGATTGCAACATATGATGCGGAGGATAATTATGAGCCGAAAAACTGCAAAGGAGAAACTTGCACTTGAGATTATAGAGAGATTAAAAAAAGAATACCCGAATGCCACATGCTCACTGGATTATGATGATGCCTGGAAGCTGTTGGTCAGTGTACGTCTGGCTGCCCAATGTACCGATGCCAGGGTGAATATTATCGTAGAGAAGCTTTACGACAAGTTCCCGGATGTTAACGCACTTGCCAATGCTTCCGTAGATGATATCGAAGCCATCGTCAAGCCCTGTGGCCTGGGAAGGAGCAAAGCCAGAGATATCAGTGCCTGCATGAAAATCTTAAGAGATCAGTACAACGGAAAAGTGCCCGATGATTTTGAAGCACTTCTGAAACTCCCCGGCGTGGGTCGTAAAAGTGCCAATCTGATCATGGGCGATGTGTTCGGCAAACCTGCCATCGTCACCGACACCCACTGCATCCGTCTGGTGAACCGCATGGGACTGGTGGATGGCATCAAGGATCCTAAGAAGGTGGAAATGGCCTTGTGGGAAATCATACCTCCCGAAGAAGGAAGTGATTTTTGCCACCGCCTTGTATATCATGGCAGGGAAGTTTGTACCGCAAGAACAAAACCTTATTGCGACAGATGCTGCCTGAAGGATATTTGCAAGAAAAACGGGGTGTAGCCCACACCCCTTATTTTGCCACCCGAATCTCCACTTGCCTGCACAGATTCTCAATATTTACCTGTCTATGGGTTCCACCGTATTCCCCATCCAGAGTCCATGCCAAAGGCTCCAGAGCTTCAACTGCAAGCTTTGTAGTCTTAAAACAATGAATTGCCGTAGTCTCAATCTCACGATGCATAAGGGAAACTGTGATTTCATTCAGCTCCATGGGATTGCGTGGTTTCTTGATCAATGTGACCTCGAAAACGCCATCATCCAGCTTCACATTTTTACCGGTAATGCGCTTAAAACCGCCCACCGATTCAGAGTTGGTGATCATGCCAAACATGAACTCATCCTCTATGACACCCCCATCGTGTGTCACTTTCATATGATAAGACCGAATGGCAGACAGACGTTTCATGCCTTCCAGCAGATAGGCCATGTGACCCAATATGTTTTTCATATCCTGCTTGGTCTCATAGGATACATTCGTAAAAAGCCCAAAAGCCGCAATATATACAAAGATGTCGTCGTTGAACATGCCCACGTCACAGGCAAAGTTCCTGCCTTTTACGATAGTCTGAGCGGCCTGCACCATGTTTTTGGGTAAATGCAGGCTTCCGCCGAAATCATTGGTGCTGCCGGCAGGAATGTATCCGATGGGTGTCTTGAATGTACTTTTCATCATACCGGTCACCACCTCATCCAGTGTTCCATCGCCTCCGCTGCAGACCACCAGATCATATATGGGCTTGCGGTACGTCATAATCTCTACCGCGTCACCATTACGCTGGGTAGGATAGACTGTCACTTCATATCCTCCTTGGACAAATACATCCAGAATATCTGCCAAATGATTCCTGATCTGCGCTTTGCCGGATTTCGGATTGTATATAAATAACATTTTTTTCTCTGCCATATACTTGTGTTCCTATTCTTCAGGCTGATCTATCGTCTCTTCCACTGTCTCTTCTGCGACCTGCTCTTGCGGTAAGTCCACCTTACCACCACCCAAGAACCTCTCAAGTCCTTCTATAGCAGCTGCTTCATCACTTCCTTCTGCCGTAACTGTCACCATTTCACCATTGATCAGCGCCAGGCTCATCATGCCCATGATGCTCTTAGCATTCAGGTATTTGCCTTCCACTTGAATGTGGATCACACTCTCATACTTGCTGGCCACCTGCACCAACACTGCTACAGGACGGGCTTCCAGCCCATTCTGTAGTCTGATTTCGATCGTTCTCTTAGTCATAACATTTTCCTCCTTAAATCTACATCCTGACCTTATCTGCCAATTCGCTCAGTTTCCGCAGCCTGTGATTGACACCTGATTTGCCTACCGGAGGATCCAGATACTCCCCCAACTCCTTTAAAGGGGCATCCGGGTATTCCAGTCTCACCTGTGCCATCTGTCGTAAGCTCTCCGGCAGCTTACGGAATCCATAATAATCTCTGAGGTACTCAATATCTTCAATCTGTCTGGCCGCTGCATTTACTGTCTTGGAGATGTTTGCAGTCTCACAGTTAACACGTCTGTTGATAGAATTGCGCATCTCTTTCAGTATACGAAGGTTCTCCAGGTCCATCAATGCCACATGGGCTTCCATCACGTTTAGAAGATCCACGATTCCGGCACCTTCCTTCACATATACCACGTAATATTTCTTACGAATGACAATCTTCGCATCTATGCCAAATCCTTGGATCACTTTCTTAAGCTGTTCAGCCTTTGCCTCATCGGTACATACAAACTCCATATGATACCCTTTCTGAGGGTCACTGATGGAACCGTTACTGAGAAAAGCACCGCGCAGAAATGCTCTCTGGCAACAGGAATTTTTGACAAGCAGCATACTGACAGGCTCTTCTAAATCACCAAATTTCTTGTAAAAATCCTGCATCTGCTCCTCATTTAAGGTTACATCATTTATATGAAATGTTTTTTGCAATAATGTAAAGCCTTTTCTTACCACGGCCTCGTTTTCTGTCTGAAAGCCTATGGTATATCGGCCATTTTTTTCCCTTCCATATTGCCCACAAAAATGAAGCAGCGCCGCCAGTTCTGCCATCTGGCAATGCCTGGCCGGGCTGATATGTTTTGCAAGCTCTTCTTTTACTTCGCCGGAAAATGACATCTTTATACACTCCTGTTGTATACATCCCTATGGTATAGCTTCATACCATAGTTTCCTTTATCCTTCATCCTATTGTATAATTCGTTGGTAAGCGTCACGCTGCGATGCTTGCCGCCGGTACAGCCAATGGCTATAACCAACCGATATTTACCTTCCTTGATATAATAAGGAATCAGAAATTCAATCATATCTTTTAGCCTTTGCAGAAACTCCTCTGCCTCAGCAAAACTCATACAATAATCCTGCACTTCCTTATCATTTCCTGTCTTAAGCTTTAACTCATCAATATAAAAGGGGTTCGGAAGGAATCTCACATCAAATACCAGGTCCGCATCCGTGGGAATCCCATGTTTGAAACCAAAGGACATCACAGTCACCATAAGACTATTATATTCTTTGTTCCGTACAAAAATGCAGTCAAGCTCTTCCTTTAATTCCCTTGTCAGTAAGTGGGTGGTGTCAATGACATAATCTGCTTGTTTTCTGATGTCTTGAAGCACTATGCGCTCTTTGTGAACACCATCTTCCACACGCCCTTCTAAGGCCAGAGGATGTACTCTTCTGGTCTCTTTATAGCGCTTGATCAACACATGATCGTCAGCCTCCATGAATAGAATTTCCAACTTATATCCTCGTTCACGGAGTGCCATGAGTAGATTGGTGGCATCTTCAAAAGACTGGCCGGCACGGACGTCCAGGCCAAGCGCCACTTTCGATATCTCACTGTTTGGTGTGACAATTAACTCTACAAATTTGTCTATGAGGGAGACGGGTAGATTGTCTACACAATAGAAGCCTGTGTCTTCCAGCATTTTCAAGGCTGTGCTCTTGCCGCCTCCGCTCATTCCGGTTACCACTACGAATCTCATGTTTGTTCCTCTCTCTTTGCATGTGGGCAAGTGACGCCGCGGTGTGGAGCAGATGTGCGTACAACGGCACGCTCTCGCTCCACACTGCGGCTGTTACTTGGCACTTGGCAAACAGTTTTCTCAAACTTTGCTGCTATATAATTTGGGTTAAAATTCTCCTAGCATGATTACTTCGGGTTCTAGGGTTATGTCAAATTTTTCTTTGACGGTTTGTTGTACATGGTGGATGACATCCAACACGTCGGCAGCACTGGCGGTGCCGGTGTTGATGACGAAGCCACAGTGTTTGTCGGAGACGCGGGCACCTCCGATTTGGAAACCTCTGAGGCCGGCTTCCATGATTAATTGGCCGGCGTAGTGGCCCTCGGGGCGTTTGAAGGTGCTGCCGGCGCTGGGGTATTCTAAGGGTTGTTTCTCTCGGCGTCTGGCGGCTAGGTCGTCCATGGTGGATTTGATGACTGTAGGGTCGGCCGGGGTCAATTCAAACGTCACTTCTGTTACCAGAAAGGGGCGGTGTTTTATGACGCTGGTGCGGTAGCCGAATTCCATGGTTTCGTTGTCTAATACCAGTTCTTCGCCCTCTTGATCTAGCACGGTGACGGAGGTGATTACTTGTTTCATTTCTCCGCCGTAGGCTCCGGCATTCATGACTACGGCTCCACCGATGGAACCGGGGATGCCACTGGCAAATTCCAGGCCGGTGAGGCCATGGTCCAGGGCTGCTTTGGCTGTCTTGGACAGCAAAGCGCCGGCTTGGGCAGTGATGGTGTTGCCATTTACCAGGATGTCTGACATCTTATTTCCGATTTGAAGGATCACACCGCGGTATCCTTTATCCCCTACCAGCAGGTTACTACCATTTCCCAGAATGGTATAGGGTTCCTCTATAAGGCGCAGATACTTTTGTATTTTTCTAAGCTGTTCTGTACTTTCTATCTCCACAAGGCAGTCTGCGGGACCTCCCACACGAAAGGTGGTGTGGGCCGCAAGAGGCTCCTCTATGTGAATATTTTCCTTTGGTACCATGTCCATTAAGGCTTCCATTACGGCTTTACTAATCATTTTTTCACCTTTATTATTTATTATTGTTGAGAATCAGACCGGCTGCGCCACAGATTCCCGCATCATTTTCCAGAGTGGCCAGGACAAACTTCGTGTCCCTGCATACACGGTATGCATACTTCAGGAAGTGAGGTCGAATGTAGTCAAACAAGATCTCTCCCGCCTTGGACACACCACCACCGATGACAAAAACCTCGGGATTCACCACAGAAGCAATGACCGCCAATCCTTTGCCCAGATATCTTCCGAACTGATCGGCAATTTCCATAGCTACTTTATCCCCTGCTTTCACAGCGTCAAATACAGATTTGGCCGAAAGATTCTGATCCCGCAGAATACTGGGGGCATCATCTTTCGCAAGCCTTCTCTTGGCCAGACGAGCGATACCCGTGGCCGAAGCATACTGCTCCAGGCATCCATAATTCCCACAGCCACAGGGCTCTTCCTCCGCATCTTCTATATGAATATGTCCCACTTCTCCACCGCCACCGGTATAGCCGGTCACAATATTGCCACCTGCAATAATTCCACCGCCCACTCCGGTACCCAGTGTGACCATCACCAGATTACCGTAGCCTTCGCCACCGCCCTTCCACATTTCACCAAAGGCAGCTACATTGGCATCATTTTCTACTTTGACAGGCAGACCGATCAGGCTGCTTAACGTCTCAGCCACATTAAAGACTCCCCAGCCCAGATTGTCGGTACCATAAATAATCCCCTTACTATCTACAGGTCCGGGAACCCCTACTCCCACACCTTCCACATCCTTCTTATCAATCCCCTTCTCCTTAAGCTTCGTTTCAATGGCCTTCGCCACATCCGGCAAAATCTCCGCTCCATCAACACTCTTACTGGTCGGAATCTCCCACTTCTCCAATATATTCCCCTCTTTATCAAACAATCCCAGCTTAACAGTAGTACCTCCAATATCTACACCAAATGCAAACTTACTCATCACATCAATCTCCTACTTATTACTCATCATCTTCATCTCGTCTGCGTGCCAAAGAATTCTGCACTCTTGTGTACAGCTCCTGTGCTGCATTGTATCCCATCTTCTTCTGACGATGGTTAATGGCCGCCGACTCACAGATCAGCGCCAGATTTCGTCCCGGACGAACAGGAGTATTGTGACACACGATCCGTTTACCCAGATACTCAATATAATTCTCTTCCAGGCCGATACGATCGTATTCTTTATCCTTGTCCCACTCCTCCAGATGAATCACCAGATCCACCTGCTGGGTATCTTTTACAGCCATAGTACCAAACAGTGATTTCACATCTACAATGCCGATACCTCTAAGCTCAATAAAGTGCTTGGTGATATCCGGGGCACTTCCTACCAGTGTCTCATCACTTACTTTACGCAGCTCTACCACATCATCAGTGACCAATCGGTGTCCCCTCTTGATCAGCTCCAGCGCCGCCTCAGACTTACCGATACCGCTTTCACCGGTGATCAACACACCTTCACCATATACATCCACCAACACACCATGCACTGAGATGCAAGGTGCCAGCCTTACATTAAGCCAACGTATGATCTCTGCGGTAAAAGCAGATGTGGAAGCCTTGGTGGACAGAACCGGAACCTTCTGGGCATTGGCCACCTCCAGAAAAATGGGGTCCGGCATCAGCTCCCGGCAGAATACAATACAGGGAATGTCATAGGACATCAATTCTTCATAGACCTCCCGCTTTCTGGCATCTTCCAGCCTCTCCATATATGTATATTCCACGAATCCGATCACCTGCAGACGTGCGGAATCAAAGTGTTCAAAATATCCTGTCATCTGCAGAGCCGGACGGTTAATATCCGACTGTGTGATCCTGATTCCTGTAATATTTACATCAGGGGTCAGGTTCTCCAGCTTCATCTTTTCAATCACTTTTCTCAGACTGATACTTGCCATAATTGTTCTCCTTGTGCAACACTATCTGTTCGTCTTTCATTTTATCACACCTGGGGAAAGTGTTCAATGATTTTTGTGGAAGAAACGATAGATCTCTTCCGCTGCCTGTCTGGGAATCTCCGGAACCTCCATCAAAGTCTCCACTTCTGCCCTCTGAATCTCCTCGATAGATGCAAAATGCCGCATCAAGGCTTTGCGTCTGGCAGGACCGATACCGGGAATCTCATCCAGCACAGACTTTACCTGAGATTTGCTTCTCAGAGAACGGTGATATTCTATGGCAAATCTATGTGCTTCATCCTGTATCCTGGTGATTAGCTTAAAGCCCTCTGATCTGGTATCAATAGGCACCTCCTGGTTATGAAAATACAGGCCTCTTGTACGATGGTCATCGTCCTTCACCATACCACAGACCGGTATCTGAATGCCCAGCTCCTTCAGCACCTCCAGGGCAATATTCACCTGTCCTCTTCCACCGTCCATCAAAAGCAGATCAGGGAATTTGGTAAAGCTTCCGTATTCCTGATCCAACTCCTTCTCTGCCAGCTCCTTACTTTCCTCCATACCATGGGTCAGGCGCCTGGTCAGCACTTCTTTCATGCAGGCATAATCATCCGGTCCCGACACGGTCTTAATCCGAAACTTTCTGTAATCGCTTCGCTTGGGCTTTCCCTTCTCAAATACCACCATGGAACCCACGTTGGCAAACCCACTGATATTAGAGATATCGAAGGCCTCCATACGGTCTGCACAGGAAATGCCAAGAAGTGCTGCGATTTCCTTCACTGCACCGATGGTCCTGCCTTCCTCCCGCTTAAGCTTCTCCCGGTCCTGATTTAATACCAGCTTGGCGTTCTGGGCAGCCAGCTCCACCAGCTTCTCCTTGTTGCCGATCTTGGGAACCCGGATATAAGTCCTGGCCCCACGCCGCTGACTGAGCCACTTCTCCACAAGCTCCATGTCCTCTATCTCGGTCTGCAGCATCAGCTCTCTGGGGATAAAAGGAGTACCTGCATAGAACTGTTTTACAAAGTCCCCCAAAATCTGGCCCTTGGTATTCCCTGACACATGGGTCATATAATAATGCTCTCTGCCAATCAGCTTGCCATCCCGCACGAAGAATACCTGCACCACCGCTTCCTCCTCATCCCGGTACAGGGCGATCACATCCTTATCATCCAGATCACTGTCTGTAATCTTCTGCTTCTGGGACACCTGCTTCCCACTGTTATACAAGTCACGATAGGTAGCCGCCTCCTCAAATTCCAGAGCCTGGGCTGCCACCTTCATCTTGTCCTCCAGGTCCTTTAATATCATATTATAGTTCCCGTTCAAAAATTCCAATGCACCTGCCACTTGTTTGCGATATTCTTCCTTACTGACATATCCCTGACAGGGTGCAAGACACTGTTTTATATGATAATTCAGACATGGACGATCATTTCCTATATCTCTTGGCAGACAACGATTACAAGTGCGCAGCTGAAATAATTTATTCAAAAGCTCAATGGTATCCTTTACCGCTGCAGCACTGGTATAGGGGCCGTAATACTTGGACTTATCCTTTTTCATCTGCCTGGCAAACAGAATGCGCGGGTAATCCTCACCTACCGTCACTTTGATGTAGGGGTAGGTCTTGTCGTCCTTTAACAAGGTGTTGTACTTGGGAGAATGCTCCTTGATCAGGTTGTTCTCCAGTACCAGAGCTTCCAACTCTGAGTCAGTCACAATATATTCAAAACGGGCGATGAGACTTACCATTTTGTCGATGGCAGGGCCTCTGCCGATATTCTCCCGGAAATAAGAGCGCACTCGATTATGCAGGTTGATCGCCTTGCCTACATAGAGGATTGTGTCACCTGCGTCGCGCATGATATAGACTCCCGGCTTGTTGGGGAGCTTTTTTAATTCTTCCTCAAAATTGAATCGCATCTAGGGATCCTCCGAAAGTGAGTGGCGACAGCGGTTAGCTGCGACCGTTTCATGGTCGCAGCTAACCGCTGTCTGAGTTAATCTAATGGTTTGTTTGAGAATCTTCCTATGGGTCTGGAAGAGTCTTGGGTAGGAGGGGCTGCTTGGGGCTGCTCTTCGGGTGTCGCAGGAGGGATTGGTTGCTCGGGTTTCGGTTCAGGGTTCACCGTGGGGGAATCAGGTTCCTGTGTCTCGGGCTCCTCTGACTTGGGTTCGGGACTTTCTATGGATGTCGTGGGTTCCTCCGACTTAAGCACGGGACTCTCTGTGGTGGCTATGGATTCCTCCGACTTAAACTCAGGGCTCTCAGTGGGAGCTGTGGATTCCTCCGGTTGTGAGTACTGGGTCGGTCTCTTGTCCTCTGTCGGCTCGGGGATTCCTTTTTCGCGGCGGAAGATTTCCATGAATTCTTTGCCGGTGATTGTTTCCTTGCTGATGAGGAATTCTGCCAGTTTGTCCATGAGTTCTCTGTTGTCGCGAAGAAGGGTGAGGGCTTGTTCATAGCTTTCCTTCAGGATCGTGATCACTTCGTTATCGATTTCTGCGGCAGTTCTGTCAGAGCAGTTCAGTGTTGCTCTGCCTTCCAGGTATTGGCTCTCGATGGTGGCAAGGCCAATGAGACCAAATTTCTTGCTCATGCCGTACTGAGTCACCATGGATCTGGCAATTCCGGTTGCCCGCTCGATATCATTGGCGGCACCGGTGGTGACGGTGTCAAATACCACTTCTTCTGCAGCACGGCCTGCCACCAGACCTACCAGCATATCACGTAGCTCTGCTTCGGTGTTCAGGTACTTCTCTTCCTCGGGCACATGCATGACATAACCAAGGGCCCCCATGGTTCTGGGTACGATGGTAATCTTCTGTACCGGCTCGGAATTCTTCTGTAAAGCGCTGACCAGCGCATGACCCACTTCATGATAAGAAACAATCCTGCGCTCTTCTTTGCTCATGATGCGGTCCTTCTTCTCCTTACCTACCAGAACCTGCTCTACTGCATTGAACAGATCCTTCTGGCTCACCAGGCGACGACCTTCTTTGACTGCATTAATGGCAGCTTCGTTGATCATATTGGCCAGATCAGAACCCACAGCACCGCTTGTTGCCAGCGCAATGGCATCCAGATCCACTGTTTCATCCATCATCACATCCTTGGCATGTACCTTCAAAATCTCCACACGCCCCTTCAGATCCGGCTTATCCACAATGATACGTCTGTCAAAACGCCCCGGACGAAGCAACGCCTTATCCAGAATCTCGGGACGGTTGGTGGCACCGATCACCAGAATACCCTTTGACCCATCAAAACCATCCATCTCAGACAACAGCTGGTTCAATGTCTGCTCCCGCTCCTCATTGCCGCCACCATATTTTGAATCACGGCTACGTCCTATGGCATCGATCTCATCAATAAAAATAATACAAGGTGCATTCTTCGTAGCTTCCTTAAACAAATCACGGACACGGCTGGCACCTACACCTACATACAGCTCAATAAAATCAGAACCTGTCAGGGAAAAGAAAGGCACATGGGCCTCACCTGCCACTGCTCTGGCAAGCAACGTCTTACCTGTACCGGGAGGTCCCACCAGAAGTGCACCTTTGGGGAGCTTCGCACCAATCTGAGAATATTTTCCGGGGTTATGCAGGAAATCTACCACCTCTTGCAGAGACTCCTTAGCCTCATCCTCTCCGGCCACATCCTTAAACGTAACACCGGTCTCCTTCTGCACATACACCTTGGCATTGCTCTTTCCCACTCCCATGGGGCCTCCACTTCCTCCCATCTTGCGGAACAAAAATATCAACAATATCCACATTCCCACAAGAGGCAGAAATGAAAGAATAAAATTCCAAACCGCACCGGAATTCGCCGGTGTCCTGTCATACTCGGCAACTCCCTGGGCTTTCAAACGCTCTGTAAGCGTATCTGCACTCTCCATCACATACGTATTATATTCTTCTTCATAAGCCTTCCCATAAGCCGCCATATAAAAATCCATAAAGGAAAGGGGACCCTGACTATCGTCACCGTCCTTCTCACTTTTCTTTGTAAAATACAAATAACCGCTGTCATTCAGAGAAGCCTTATCGACCTGCCCATCCTCAAGCATCTCAAGGAACTCTGAATACTTCACCGTCTGTTCATCGTCCCTGCCAAACAGGAAATTGCTGAATATCAAAAAGGCCACCAACACGCTTGCCCCCGTCAACAGATATACAATCCATTGATTCTTCTTTGGAGGCATATTACCGTTACCGCCATTCCTGTTATTTCCATTTTGATTGTTACCACCCTGCCCGTTGCCACGGTTATTGTGATAACCACTTCCATTATCATACTGGTTCATCTGATTATCCATAACTGCTCCATTTCCACTTCTCTATTCCGACTGTTTCCTTGACAGACACAACCCTTGCTTTTCAGCCACCTGACTCTGCCCTGTCACGGGCAGAACCCTAAAATATAGTCTATTATATTATAGATACAAAACCTTTATAAATCAAGAGAAGAAATGTGAAAAAATGGTGATTTCTCTAAAAGATTTATTAACTCTATGCCAATTGCACACACCGCTCCTTCTGCTACCATAGGCATAATGCACACCTTAAGCTATGCACTTTCACAAAACAATTGAATAACCAGTATACCCTACAACCTGTTGCCTTATTCACTGATGATTGAGGCCTTCTCCCCATAAATCTCTGTTTGAATATACTCCTTATTCTTCTCAAAATCCACCTCCAGCACGGACATCCCTCTTATGGAAGCATTGGAATAGCTTCCTTCAATAGGCACGCTTCCCTGGATGATATCATAGGTCAGAAGTTTCGCTACCTTAAGGCTTAAGCTCCTGACTTCCGTCTCTGTCAGGTTGGTAGTCAGATTGGGCAGTATCCCATTGATCATCTGGATGGGATTGGAAAGCATAGCGGCTGGTGCTTTGTTGATAATGGCAGAAAGTACTTTCCGCTGGCGCTCTGTTCTGGCAAAGTCTGTTCCAATATACCGGATACGGCAGTAAGCCAGGGCCTGAGGACCATTCAAATGCACGGTTCCACTTAATGTGGGATCCAGATAGTCCGTTCCTTCCGGCCTTCCTTCCAGGATATTATACTCTACCAGATAACCATTGATATACTTCACTTCTTCGTTGGTCAGCTCCAGATCCACGCCCTCTGCCACATCCACCAGGTTGGCAAAAGCCTGAAAATTCACCAGTACATACCGATTTACACTGATATCAAAATTGACCTCCAGCGTCTCCATGAGAAGCTCCGGTCCGCCATAGGCGTAGGCTGCATTCAGCCTGTTATTCTTGTAGCCCGGAATCTCCACATACATATCTCGCAAAAGAGACGTCATGTGAATGGTCTTGGTCTCATTACTGATGGACACAAGGATCATGGCATCTGAGCGGCCATCTTCTCCCTTCTGCCTGGAATCATTGCCAATGAGCAGAATATTGATCACGCCCTCTTCCTTCATAGGCTCTGTGATCACTGTTTCGATTTCTTCAAATTGGATTTGGCTGTACAAGTGATCTATTGCATAATACCATATACCACCCACCAACAAACAAAGCACGATCAGCACCATCAGCAGACGTCTGAAAAATGACTTCTTTTTCTTCTTTTTTTTATTTCTGCGTGTTTTTGTAGTAGGTACCTTAGCATGGGACTGTGTCTTAGCATGAGCCTTATTCCCAGTTGTCTTATTACGGGAATGCGCAGCCTTCTGTTGTCCGCCATTTCCACCTAAAATATCTATTTTTACAGCATCTCGTTCTTTGCTCTCCATCTGACGATAGCCCGGCACTTCATTCTCCAGGAACTCCTCAAGTCCCTTCTGTATCCGTTGCATATCATTTTTTGATTCTCTCGCCATATTATTTCCTCATTTACGATTTATCTTACAATCGTTCCAATATATTGTGGAACATGGAGTTATTATACTTCTCTTATTCAGTTTGTGCAATTTCTTTTTCCTTATATTTTGTTTAATTTTTTCTAAAGTAAAACCCACAAGCTGTCACTCGTGGGTTTTACTTTTATATTGAGTTTAGTTATTACTAATCTACCACAATATGCTGTGGCTGTCCCTTAATCATAATGGGTGTAAGCTCCGCCTGGATCAATGGCCTGATATATCGGATCAGATCATCACTCACATATGTCCCGTCATTGATGATCCATTCAAGAGGAACCTTCTTCTCGATATTAGCCACCTTATGTACATCATAAAGTCCTGTGGTACAGATATAAGGCTCCGTAGACACTCTGCAGAGAGTCACCATCTTACCGGTCTCGCCGTCAAAAGCCGCTTTCACCGCAGAACCACCCACCTGATAGGCCTCGGTGATGTCCACTCGTGATGTCATATGTGCCGCGCATCTTTGCAGCGAAGACAATTCAATCGCTCTGGTCTTGCAGTCATACTTCTCTGCCACAAGTGAAGCCAGGTACTTGGCTGTACCACTCAATTGCTTATGCCCGAAAGCATCCACATACTCTGTATGATTGGTCAGTTCAAATATATACTTGCCCTCTGCGGTCTTAACTCCTTCCGAAATTGCCACCACAATGGACTTTTTGCGTTCAAAGAGGCGCCCCACCTCTGCCACAAACTTCTCCACATCAAAGGGAACCTCCGGCATATAAATCAGATCAACACCCTCGCAGTCCTCACATTTGGCCAATGCCGCAGCACCGGTAAGCCAGCCTGCGTTACGTCCCATCACCTCAATGATCGTTGCGGATCTAATGTCATACACCAAGCCATCACGGATCAGTTCCTTTGTGACAGAAGCAATATATTTGGCTGCGCTGCCAAAGCCCGGGGTATGGTCGGTGGCCGCCAAGTCATTGTCAATGGTCTTGGGCACACCCACGAACCGAATGGGACTGTTCAACAGAATCGCATAGTCAGACAACTTCTTGATGGTATCCATGGAGTCATTACCACCGATGTAGAAAAACGCATCAATCTCATACTCCTCTAAAATAGCAAAGATCTTGTCATACATCTCCCTGTTCGCACTGATCTCCGGCAACTTGAATCTGCACGACCCCAGAAAGGCCGACGGCGTACGCTTCAACAACTCTACCTTCAGGTCAGAGTCGAACTTCTCCCCCAGATCAATGATATTCTTCTCCAGAAAGCCCTGAATGCCATAACGCATGCCGTATACCTTCCGAGCTCCCAGTTCCTTGGCAGTCTCATAGACACCGGCAAGACTGGAATTGATCACTGACGTGGGACCACCTGACTGGCCTACAATCACATTTCTGATCATTTGATTTCCTCCTGTATTTGTTTTTGATTCTCTGATACTATTGTATCATAGAGTGGGGAAAATTTCCAGAATTGATAATAAGTTAACATAGGCGACACATATAGGCAACAGGAATTCTTACCATCCCACACTCACGCTCTCCTTTGGCATCACAATCTCTTCCTCAAGTGGCTCCAACATCAACAGGCCGGCTACATTACAAATTTCTTTCTCCCCTCTCATCACTCGCAGTGTATCCACATTCAGTTGCACCCTTTCTCCTGGCAACACATCCAACAGGTTACCCTTCATTTCGCAAGCCAGCTTGTTCCCTTGCTTTTGTTGTTCTCCTGTAACTGCGAAGGCCTTGCCTGCATAATCCCACTCATAGGTCATTGTCAGGCTTCCGGCTTCCGGCCAGGACGCACCGTCCCGAGCGGGTTGCCATTCCAATGTGAGGGATCCCCTGCTGCCGCCCTGCCCCGATTTGCCGCTAAGCTCAGGCACGCCCTTCCAGTGCAATGTCACTTCTGCCTCTTTGGGATCCTGTGTCTGGGTTTCATCAGTGACATACATGGTCATAGCGACTGCATCCACTGTCCTTTCCTCTCCCAGAAGATCCAACGTGAAATTTATTTTTACACCACTCTCCAGGTCAATCAATGCTTCGGGTGTGGCGATACGGACAATGCGGTCGTCCTGATCCAGATAGATATCCAGCAACAGTTGCTCTTTAAAGCGGACTGTTATCTCACTCTCCAGCACCTGCCCCAACTTAGCAAACAGTTGGTTCACTGACTCTCCCGGGAGCTTTAGTGTGTATCCTGTCCATTGAATCTCCCGGAGGCTGTTCTCTATGACAATCTCTTTCCCGGAGGCAGTGACTTCCACTTGTGCCAGAAAATCCCGAACGTCTGACTCTGTCTCATAAGCAGTCCCCCTCAGCCCCATGCTGCCTGCCAGAAAGGCACCACCCAGAAGGCCGCGAACGGTGTCTGAATCTCTTGTGCTTTCACCTGTCGCCTCACCACCAGCGCCAGATGCCTCTCTACCCGCTGCCGGCGCCAGAAAATCCCCAAAGATAAATTCCAAATAATCCTCCGGTATGTTCCATCCCACCAGTTTGGCCAGAAAGGAGTCATTAAAGCCGGATACCAGGCTGTCTGCATCCAGTTTTAAAGCTTTGGAAGAAAGGGCCGGTAATGTCAGGTATAGCTCTTCTCCTTCCATGGCCACCTCCAGATCCAGCCCATCTTTGCCAAACATACTGATTTCTCCTACCGCTTTTAACAACCTCTTCTGCCTGTCTGTGGATTTATCCAGCTTCAGTCCCAGGGTGCTGACTTCCTTTCCCGGCAGACTCACATCCACCTCTGCTACTGTATGGGTGGCACCATTCTGCAATTTTAGCCAAAGCTGATCAAGCTCTGTCTCAGCCAACACCGGGTTGTTGTACCGGGAAAGCTCAGTGCCCAGATTCACCAACCCTTTGGTCAGCCGCCACTGGGGCTGCTTTGCCCTGGCAAAACAGATGGCTGCAACAGCCACTGCCACCAAGAGCCCTGCTACAACTGTTACTCCAAGGATTCTCTTTCTTTTCACATGCTCCTTCATCTTCCATTCTCCTTCTCTTTTCTGTCCATAGCCAAAATTCAATCTATTCTTATACTACAGTATATCATACAACACTCTCCTCATGTGAAAGTTTAAGAAATTATTATAAAAACTTAAAAGAATGAAAAGAAAAGTGCCAAGTTTATGACCCGCCGCCACAAACCTGACACCCTATCTCACTCTATATTTCCCTTGTTGTTTACGCTCTCTTGTTCAGCACTTCCCGGAATCATTGTTCCCTTGAGACTTTAGCTTTTTAATTTATGCACGATAAGTCTTTACTGCAAAAGACTCAAAGATACAGTCTCTGGCACTTGCCAGATCGCTAAGCTCACCGTTTGCCATCATCTGAACTGACAGATTACCGATAGCAGTGGCCTCAGTAGGACCTGCAAATACCGTTCTGCCGGTATACTTGGCTGTCAGCTCATTCAGGTACTCTGCATTGGCACCGCCACCTACGATACTGATGCTATCGTAAGTCTTGCCGGTCATCTCCTGAATCTCTTCGATGGTGTCACCATAGCATTTTGCCAGACTGTTATAGATAACGGAAGCGATCTCACCATACGTCTCGGGAACGGGCTGTCCGCTCTCGGCGCAGGCTGCCTGCACTTCCTTGATCATGTTCTTGGGCGCCAGGAAACGATTGTCATTACAATTTACCAGGGAAGGAATGGTCTGTTTGGAAGCCTCCTCACAGATCTCGCCAAAGGAAAGATCAAGTCCTCTCTCTTCCTTCAACTCTTTCTTCACAGACTGAATCATCCAAAGACCCATGATGTTCTTCAGATAACGGAAACGATACTGATATCCGCCTTCATTGGTAAAATTATGTGCCTTACTCTCAGGGCTGCAGTCAGCTTCCATGCGCTCTACGCCCATCAGCGACCAAGTACCGGAACTTATGTATACCGTATCCGGATTGTTGCTGGGCACTGCCAGAACTGCGGAACCGGTGTCATGGGTTGCAGGCAGTACTACCTTACAGTTAAATCCTACCTCAGCCTGTACTTCCGGTGTCAGGTCGCCCAGAACCGTACCTGGCATTCTGATCTCCTGGAACATCTCTGTAGGATAACCCAGTCTCTCGATCAACTCTAGGTCCCAAGTCTTGGTCTCGGGATTTACCAGCTGGCTGGTGGTTCCCTCCGTGTACTCATTGGACTTCACACCACTGAGCAGATAGTGGAAATAATCAGGCACCATCAGGAAAGTCTTGGCTTTCTCAAGATACTCCGGATGCTTGGTCTTCACTGCCATCAGCTGATAAATGGAATTGTAAATAGCCTTCTGGATACCGGTTCTGGCATACAGCTCCTCCTCGGGAATGATCTTGTACACCTCATCGTCCATACCGGTGGTACGCTCATCACGATAGCCAACAGTATTGCCCAGCACCTTGTTGTTCTCGTCAAGCAGCACAAAGTCAACGCCCCAGGTGTCTACGCCTACGCTCACCGGTGCCTTACCTGCATCGTTACATTTCTTAAGACCTGTCTTGATCTCCTTGAAAAGAGCGTCGAAGTCCCAGCACATTTCGCCGTCCTTCTCACTCATTCCGTTGTAGAAGCGGTGCATTTCTTCTAAAACCAGCTTTCCATCCTCCATGTGACACAGAATGTGCCGGCCACTGGATGCTCCGATGTCAATTGCTAAATAATATGCCCCCATTGGTTTTCTCCTTTCTCTCTCCATCATGACCCGGTTTAAGCGTTTGCCGGGTTGAAATGGTTGTTTCTGGTATCTATCATACCACATATTGTGGAAAAAGAAAAGGACACTTATTGAAATTTTAAGTGTCCTGATCTGCAAATATTTTTATAAATTTTACTTTTCTTATTTCTTCAGATACTTCACAACTTCAGCTGCCACCATCTTAGTCAGCATCTCTACATCCATAGCGGAAATGCCACCGCCCACACGGCAATCTGCCTTGCCGTCGCTGCTGAACAGTTTCATCTTCTTCATAGTCTCCTGCTTAACAGCTTCTACTGCTGCAGGGATCAGGTCGATGATACCCTTGTTCATATCAGAGAACTTCTTAAACTCAGCTTCTACTGCTGCCACGTTGATATCGGTAAAGATGTTAACCTTGCTGATACCTTCCTGGATAGCCTTTCTGAAGTCATTATCAGTCAGACCGGAACCGCCGTGCAGTACCAGAGGAACATCTACGGTATTGGCAATAGTGCGGATTCTCTCGAAGTCCAGCTTAGGAGGCAGCTTGTATGCACCGTGTGCATTACCTACTGCGATTGCCAGAGCATCAACACCGGTCTTGTCCACGAAATCCTTAGCAAGCTTAGGATCTGTGAAGAAAGCACTGGGATCTGCCAGATGGGAACTTCCCTCTGCGGAACCTTCATTGTCACCCACATGGCCCAGCTCACCTTCGATGGTAGCGCCGTAGGAGTGTGCGATATCAGCCATCTCTTTTACTTTACGTACATTCTCCTCGTAAGAATCGGTGGAGCAATCGTACATGATAGAAGAAAAGCCCAGCTTCAGAGCCTGAATACAAGTATCGTAAGAAAGACCATGATCCAGATGTACTACAACCGGAACGGAAGCCTTCTTAGCCATAGGGATCAAATAATAGGAAACTTCCTCCAAAGGACCATAAGGAAGTAAAACTTCTGCGGTACCCATGATAACAGGAGATCTGGTAGCCTCTGCCGCATTGATAATACCACGTGCCAGCTCCAGGTTAACCGCATTAAACAAACCAACTGCATAGTGATTCTTCTTCGCGGGACGAAGAACCTCATTCATATTAACTAACATTCGTGTACCTCCTGAGTATGTATCAAAATCTATCTACCACTATCATACCACTTATGTGGGATTTTGTCACGCTCTTTTCATAAATTTTTAAAAATTATTCAAAAGAATGCAAAATCCCACACAAAACCCAAACAAACCCACACTAAATTACATTTCATTCTTGGCCCAGCCGGCCTTGATCTTCATTTCCAGCTCCTCAAAGGATTTCAATCCGCTTAAGGCATCATAAGCTGCCACGCAGGAAGCTCCTGTGGCTGCTGCCAGGTGCATGGTATCTTCCAAGGAATATCCATCCAGCATAGCGGTCAGGAATGCTGCGATACTGGTGTCTCCTGCACCGGTTCCGGACAAGATCCTCTCCGGCACATAACTCTTTTCAAAGCCTTCCTTGTCAGCCCATTTCTCCACATCCAGCTCAGCCTTCTCACCTACACCGCCCAGTGTAACCTTGTCTGCGGTTCTATAATACATGCCCGGCGCACCACACTTGATCAAAAGTACCTTGGCACCCAACTCCATACACCGGTCAGCCAAAGGCTTCACATCCTTCTCCATATCCAGAAGCTCTGTGATATCTCCACCAGCTGCCCGCTCCTGCCACTCATTGAAACGCTCCTTGTCAAGCATATAGCACAGCTCTTCCACACTGGGAACCATGAAATCCACATAAGGGATCACACGCGTAAGGATCTTCTCCCAGTCAGCAGCGCCTGCCTCAGAATTGGGATCAATTGAAGCAAAATCAAGAGAAGTCGCCGCACCACATTCCTTTGCCCGCTTCATGATCTTAACCAATTCTTCGCCATCGTTCTCATACATAGTCTTCATAAGAGGCGGGTAACCAAAGTGGAAAAGACTTGCCTTCTTCAGTTCCTCCACCGGAATATCTTCTGCGCAAAACGTATTATTGGCGCCGCAGTTATGTAAAAAGATACGGTCGATACCCGGGATAGCCAAGATGACAGAATAAGAGGTAGACTCACCGGGTGCTACCAAAAGTCCCTCTCCCGCATCATATTTATCCAGCACATTGCGGACCATTTCACCAAAGGCATCGTCACCCACCTTACCCATCAGTGTCACATCTGCACCCAGGATCTTCATTCCAAGTCCTGTATTGGCCACTGAACCGCCTGTATGTACATCTGCTTCATTTACATTCAAAAGCTTGCCCGGGGAAAGGATATCCATCAACTGATTTACTTTCTTCCCGGGGAAAACCGGTGTAATATCCAGACAAATATGTCCGGCAGCAATCACTTTCTTCTTCATTATTGGTACCTCCTGACATTTCGTATGAATAAATTATACTGGAAACTAGTGTAATAAAAAGTACAATCTTGCGATTTACTGCTTGCATTATTGTGAAACCACTATTATACTATTCTTAAATGGATTTTTTCACTCTTCATCAGGAACACTTAAGGAGGAGCATTGCATGAGTACCCAAGGACAATTGGAAATCGTCAGACACACCACCACCAATCATTTAGAGATATTCCTCATAGAGATGACCGCTAAGCATCTGCACACCCACAGTGACATGGAGCTGGGGATTCTGATACAGGGCTCTCTCACGCTTTTTGTGGATCAGGAGAAATATGAGCTGAAGCCGGGTGATGTGTATCTGATCAACCGCTATCAGCTTCACTCCTTCTTGGGCGCACCGGGTCAGAATATTATTCTTGCCCTTCAGGTACATACTGATTTCTACCGCAAGATCAGTCATCAGCTGGAATACCTGCGTTTTCAGGAGAATGTGTTCTGCGACGGACCTGTGTATGACAAAGTCTATCCTGTTTTGATGGAATGTGCACATTATTATTTTAAACCTGATTTATTCAGTGAAGTGAAGTGTTCCTCCCTTTTTCTGGATGCCCTCCACACCTTCCTGCAGAATGTTCCCTATATTATGACCAATGAGCGGGAATACTCTTCGGCACAGAACAATGCCCTGCGCATCAACCGGATCACTGACTACATCTTAGAGCACCATCAGGAGCGGATTTCCCTGGAAGACATTGCGGCTTTGGAGAATATTACTACATTTCATGCTTCCCATTTTATAAAGAAGATGCTGCAGATTTCTTTTCAGGAGTATCTGAATAATGTGCGGTTTGATCATGCCCTACAGCTGATCCATCAGACCAATCTGAGTATCCTGGACATCTGCCTGGAGTCCGGGTTTTCCAGCAGCCATTACCTAAATCAGATGTTTGTAAAGACCTTTGGGTGTACCACCAAGGAGTATCTGGCACGCAAGTCCACACCGGAACATATAGAAGCAGCGCCTCCGGGTACGGCGATCCAGAAGCGCTATACTTATGAAAGATCGGCTAGTTTGTTTGAACGGATGCGATATTCTCAAAGGGAATCTTAGTATTGACTACTTTCAGCACCCGTGCATCCTGATCCAGCCTGGAAACCATTCCTGTGACCCGCACATACTCCTCCCCATTATAATACACTACTGTTATGATGTCATTTCTCTGAATCTGATGAAATTTGCGATCCAGATCCTCCAGCATTTCTTCAGACAGCTCCATTTTAGGCACCACCACTTTCTCCTTGGCCCGCAGGGCCTCTTCATATCCTTTTAATGCGGCAAAGGGCATAAACTGTTTAGCCCTGTCAGCCGGACTCATTTTCGTCCTGTTTGGCATATTCACTCCTCCTGATCAATCTGACACACCGCTTCGGTGCCCTCCAATCTGCCGGTTACGCTCCATAGTGGTGGCTCCCTCTACCAGATCCAGGCCCCTCACTATGGCATTCTTACCAAACTTTTTCTTAATATCCAACATAGCCTGCTGGGCCTTGCGCTCTTTGTCCAGCTCTGCCGGGTCAGTAAACAGATCGTATTGCTCATAGGTCTCATCCAACACATGATTGAAAGAAAGATTCATCCTGCGAATGGGTGTGGTCCTGTCCACAATTTTTTCAAAAAGCGCCATCACCTGAGCGATCAGTGTCTTCCTGGAAGCCGTAGGCGATGATAAAGTGACAGAGCCCTTGGCTGCCTCTATCTGCAACCGGTTGGAATATCCCACATAAAGGGCTATATTGCCGGTTATCAGGCCTTTATCCACCAGATCCAGGCAAAGCTGTTCTGCCATCTCCTTGATCACAATCTTAGCCTTATCAAATTCATAATCACAGGGAAGAACCTGACCGCTGGTCAGGGAGCTGTTCTTGGGTTTGTACGCCTTGATATCTGCAATGGTAGTGGTCTCACGCCCCCAAGCATGATCGATCAAAAGTTCCGTATCGATACCAAACAGCCGGTATAGTAGATTCTCGTCCGCTTGAGTGATATCCCTCATAGTCAGAATACCATACTTCTCTAAAGTCCTTGCCGTACCGGAACCGATTCGCCAGAAGTCCGTCAGAGGCCTGTGATCCCACATCTGCCTGCAAAAGCTTTCCTCGTCCAACATGCCCACATGATCCTCCGCGTGCTTGGCTGCAATATCCAGTGCCACCTTGGCAAGGTACATATTAGTGCCGATGCCACAAGCAGCCGTAACACCCAGTGTCCAAAGCACATCATTCATGATGGTGGTACCAAGCTCTCTTGCCGTCATCTGATACATGGCCAAATAATCCGTCACATCCATAAATACCTCATCTATGGAATACACATAAATATCCTCTTTGGCAATATATTTTAGATAAATGGCATAGATTTCCGCTGAATAATCGATATATAACTGCATCCGGGGCGTGGCCATAATATAGTCTACACGTTTGGGAATCTGGAATACCCGGCAGCGATTGGGAATGCCAAGGGCTTTCAAGGAGGGCGATACGGCAAGGCATATGGTCTTCTCCGTACGATCCGGATCTGCAACCACCAGATTCGTGGTCAGTGGGTCTAAGCCGCGCTCGGCACATTCTACGGAGGCGTAGAAAGATTTTAGGTCAATACATAGATAGGTTCTTGTTTTCCCCATAATGCCGCTCCTTTCTAATGACAATCTAACAAAATGACAAAATATTGGCCAAGTCTAGTATAGCATGTTTCTTAAATTAGAACAAGCGTTCTTTTCTGGCTTTTAAAGACAACAACTGACATTTTTGCGAAATAAAATATAAATTATGGTATTGTATAAATTTCTTCCTATGGTACAGACTATAGTAACAATGATTACCCCAAGGAGGCCCCCATGACCAAGCTTTCCGCGCACTTGGAAGAAAACATTACTTACGCCAAAGAACTTTTCCCCATCCCCCTAAGCTTTGACATCATCACCCGGGACTTGTATCTGGGTGAGACCAAAGGCTACTGGATTGGCATCAACGGCATGTGTCGCACAGATGTGTTACAGCAGATCTTCTCTGACCTGCAGAATCCACTATACATGCTGGATCATACGGTGGAGGAGATTCAGCGATATATGAACACACGTCTGGGATATGCCCAGACAAAACTTACAGATAATTGGGAAGATATTGCCCGCAATGTACTCAGCGGACCATCCGTCCTGTTTATCGATGGGTTTGACCGGGCAATCTTGCTGGATGTGCGTACTTATCCTACCCGAGGCATTGAGGAGCCTGATACCGAGCAGGTGACCAGTGGCGCACGGGATGGATTTGTGGAAACCATGCTTTTCAATGCCAATCTGATCCGCAGGCGCATCCGTGCGCCCAGGCTCACTTTCGAGATTCTGTCAATAGGAAGCGTCAGTAAAACAGATGTGGCCCTGGCATATATTGACGGGTTGGCAGATGAAACGCTTCTGGATCTTTTGAGGGAGCGGTTAAAGCAGCTTCAGGTCACCTCCCTGACCTTGGGCACCAAAAGTCTGGAAGAACTTCTGGTTCCAAAAAGGTGGTTTCATCCACTGCCCTCCTTTCACATGACCCAACGGCCGGATACCGCCTGCAGTTATCTGACAGAGGGACATATTGCTGTGATCGTGGATAACTCGCCGGCGGTAATGCTCATTCCTTGCAGTATTTTTTATTTTACCCAGAGCCCTGAGGACTACTATAAAAGTCCTACTGTGGGCACTTATTTTCGGGCAGTGCGGTTTTTGTGTATCCCGGTGAATCTGCTGCTGATGCCGGTGTTTTTATTGATCACGGTGTATTATCCACAGCTTTCAGATAAGCTTAAACTGCTATCCACACAATCTCCACCCGGGCCCACCATCATCTTCTATGTGATCGCTGTGGAGCTTTTACTGGATTTGTTCAAATACTCCACATCCCTAAATTCCGGGCGATTCTCCGGATCACTGGCGATTGTAGGCGGATTGATCATTGGGGATATTGCAGTGGATCTGCACTGGGCTTCTGTGGAAATCCTGTTCTATGCAGCCATTACCCTGTTGACGAGTATGTCACTGGCCAGCATTGATTTTGCAGACGGACTGCGCATTTTTCGAATGTTTCTGGTGATCACTACGGCCATTGGTGGAATATGGGGATTTCTCATCGGTCTGGCACTTGTGTTCCTTTCCACCGTTACCACACCTACCTTTGGACACCAAAGCTATTTCTGGCCACTGATCCCCTTTCACTGGAATGCTCTGAAAACACTGTTGTTCCGTTACCCTGCCTTTAAGGCACAGCCCAGTAAAGCATGGCGGCATGGAAAACAAAAATTAAAAAAGTAATTATCATAGGCGGCGCTTATCTAAGCGCCGCCTCAAGTGTCTCAATCACAATCTTAAGTGCCTGAATCCTGGCATATTTCTTATCCACCGACGCCAGCACATGCCAAGGCGCGTAAGTGGTATTGGTCTTTTGTAGCATTTCATTTGCTGCCTCTTCATAAGCATCCCATTTTTCCCGGTTACGCCAATCCTCGTCCGTGATCTTCCACTGCTTTTCCAGGGTGTTTTGCCTCTCTGTAAACCGTTCCAGCTGGGTATCCTTGTCAATCTGTACCCAGAATTTGATAATTACAGCGCCCCAGTAAGCAAGCTCTTTTTCAAATTCGTTGATTTCATTATAAGCCCGTTTCCAGTCGTTGGTGCTGCAAAATTCCTCCAACCGTTCCACCATCACACGCCCATACCAGCTTCTGTCAAAAATGGCTATATGCCCTGTTTTGGGTAACTTGGTCCAAAAGCGCCACAGATAATGCCTGGACTTTTCGTGAGGTTCGGGACAAGCAATAGGGTGCACCTCAAATCCTCTGGGATCCAAGGCTCCCGTGATCCGCTTGATGTTACCACCCTTTCCGGCAGCATCCCAGCCTTCATACACGATGATCACAGGAATTTTCTTACGATATAACCGGTAATGCAGGGTATTCAGCTGATGTTGCAGGTCCTTCAGCTGTGCTTTATACACATGGTCCTCTATGGTCTTATCCAACGCAATTTCAGAAAGCTTGGGCATTTTCATAAGGGGGAAAATATTTTGCAAAAACGGCATTGCCCGGTTTCTATTCTGCAGTGCAATTTCCATACCGCTACACAATACTTCCAACACCTGCAGCTGCGTCCATTTCTTATCTTCTGCATCTACAATGTACCAGGGCGCCCCGGCCACATTGGTACACTTAAGATACTTGTCATAGACGTCCACATACTTATCATAATGCTTATTCTGCCACAGATCCTGCTCCTCCACTCTAAAGCCGGTATCCTTGTGATCCATCAGCTCCTTCAGCCTCTTTTTCTGTTCCTTGTGGGATATATGAAAAAAGAACTTTAGCACCAGATAACCGTTGTCTGTCAATTGCCTTTCAAAACGCTTGATACTTTCCACACGCTCGGTATATTCTTCCTTATTAAGCTTCTCCTGTGCCCGCAGACGGCACACCTCATCAGCCCAGCCATTCTCCAGAAACAGAAATTTACCGGCCTCAGGAATTTGAGTAAAATAACGATACAGGAAAGGTCTTAGTCTCTCCTCCTCAGAAACTACGGACATGGAAGCTACTTTAAAAAATCTGGGATCTACACTACGGATGATACTGCTGATGGTGCTGCCTTTTCCGGCAGTTCCCCAGCCCTCGATCAAAACGATAACAGGCAGCCTATGCTCTTTGATCTTTACCTGCTGCCGCTTTAGCTTCTCATGGGCCATGTCAAGCCTTTCCTTAAGTTCCCGGGACTCTGGCTTCTCTTCCGGAACCCATTCTTTAATCATATGCGTCTCCTTTCCATACATAACCTTCAGCATACGCCTAATTATTATCTATTTTTCCCGGAACATTACTTCCTATTCTTGATTTCTTTTTATTAATTAGAGAATCGTATTACTTATTTTAGAATATACTTGTCGATATCTAAAATAGCATTGTTTCCCTATGTGTTTTGCTATATCATGCAGATATTGACAAATAATATTCGTTTCTAACTATTTTTGTCATAATCATACTATAAGACAAAGCCGACTGTATATGCCACACTACTTAACAAATGGAGCCGGTGAAAGGGGAAACTATGAATCAAAACAATTTTCAGGAACCTTCCAAAGACGTGACCTGTACCTACCAGTCAGGGTATGCAGGCGTCACTAAACTTTATCACAAACACAATAATTACGAAATCTATCTTCTTCTTAACGGGGAAGTCAATTTTTATCTGGAAGAGTACGGATACCATATGGAAAAAGGAACCATTCTGTTTATACGTCCGGATGTCTTTCACCGACTGGAGTATTTAAATCCGATTGCTTATGAAAGGGTCAACATCCACATTAAGAGATGGTACTTCAAGACACTGAATACTTCTAGGACGAACCTTGCAGATGTATTGTTTCATCGCGGTAATGGAGATTATGTGTCCTTTCAACTTTCCCAACCACAGATCAATGAGATCCTTGAGAAAAGTCGTGAGTTGGAGAGATCTCTGCGCTTCGAGCAGTTTGGTGATGATATTCTCTCGGAATGCTTACTGAAAGAGATTCTTTTGATCTTGAATAAGTTGCCGAGCAATGACAATTTGCCACAAAAACCTGACATTTGCATGCCTCGGCTTGTGTGTGATATGATTGCTTACATTTGTGAAAACTTGAAAGAAGACTTGTCTGTGAATGCACTGGCGGCAACTTTTCGCCGGAATGGACAGTATTTGAGCAGAAGATTCCGGGAATGTATGGGTGTGCCGCTCCAACAGTATATTTTGCATAAAAGAGTGGATTTGGCCAGGAAATATCTGGAGAATGGGGGAACACTGCCACAGGTATGCATGGACAGTGGGTTTCATGACTATGCTAATTTCTCTAAATTATTTACGAAATATGTGGGGGTGGCACCGAAACAGTATCAGATGCAGGCAATGACCAGGTAAGGAGGGGAGGCGCAAGTGACGCCGAGGAGGGAAGCTGGATGGGCGCGCAGCCGCCTGGGGCGTGAGGGGTGGGGGGTCCTGTTATCCTGGGCGTTCCGCTAAGCCTCCAAAGGGCGGTTCACATCGCCCGTAAGCGGGGGCGATGCGAACCAGGAGTCTTAGCTCCACAGGATAGAAGGAGCCCCCACCCCTCACGCCCCAGGCGGCTGCGCGCCCATCGGCTTCCCTCGGCTGTTACTCGGCTTCCCTTGGGGATTATTTATGGGGTATTGGCCTTGGGTACAGGTTGAGTTTATTTATATAGTTTGGTGTATTGGTAATTTTGATGACCAGTTTCCTTTATCAAACAACAGCACTTCTTCTCCGTTTTCCTTGATCCCCGTAATGGTCAGATCTTCCGTACCCACCATAAAATCCACATGGTTCATGGAAGAATTGCCACCGATGGCTGAAAGTTCTTGCTCACTCATCTTGGCACCGCCCTTGACGGTGGTTGGATAGCACTCGCCCAGGGCAAAGTGGCAGGAAGCGTTTTCATCAAACAGGGTGTTATAGAAAAGGGTCTTCATGCCACAGATGGGGGAGGAATAGGGCACTAGGGCTACCTCACCCAATCTGCGGGAGCCTTCGTCACTTTCTAATAATGTTTTCAAGCTCTCCAGACCTTCCTCAGCAGTATAATCTACCACCCGACCTTCATGGAAGGTCAGTGTAAAGTTCTTGATCAGGCTGCCGCGAAAACTTAATGGCAGGGCACCTACCAGGGTTCCTTCCGCCACATTTTTATCCGGCATGGTAAAAATCTCTTCTGTGGGGATGTTGGCCTCAAAGACCACACCGTTTGCGGCAGTCTCAGAGCCTCCTTCCCAAATATGATCCTTAACAAGCCCCACAGTGAAGTCTGTGCCCATACTGTTCTTGTAGTGAAGCTTTTTGAATCCATGAGCATTCAGGAAGCGGCACTTTTCTTTCAGGAATACATCGTGAGCACGCCATGCCTGAACAGGATCCGGGGTACTTGTGGCACTGCCACTTTGCCCATCGTCCTGTCTACCGATCCGCACCGCCTGCAAAATCTTCTCCCAAAGCTTCTTCATGGCCTCTTCTTCACTGCAGCCGGGAAATACCTTCTTCGCCCACTGCTTTTGAGGGACAGCCGCCACCGTCCAAGGCACCTTACTGGCCATCAATAGCTTATTATACTCCTCCACCGCCTGATCCATGGCCACACTTCGAAGCTGCATCTTCTTTGGATCCACTCCCTTAAAACTTTCCGGATCACTACCACTGATGGAGATAAAGCCGGCCCCTCTTTTGGCATAATAATTATAAAAATCCGCTTTCCACCCCGGCACATGGGACAACACCTCATCCGTGGCATTCTCATATAAATACCTGGCTTCCACATTATCCCCCCACTGCATGATCACCTCTGCCGCTCCCGCCTCATAACTCTCCCGGACCAATAGGCGGGCAAATTCGTAATGCTCTACCGGACATCTGATCACCACTTCCTGGCCGGGCTGTACGTTGATGCCCATGCGCACGATCAGGCGGGCGTATTCCCTGATTTTCTCTTCATTTATTCCATAAAAATTACTCATTACTATGTTCCTTTCTGCATGAATACTTAAGATTCATTATATGCGCTATTTGTTTTTCTGTAAAGGTAATTTTTGGCAACGCCACCCTTATAGGGCCCCTAGTATAGACAATTATTGACGCTATTGTGCAAATATGTTATAATTTCAGAAGTAAAAAATAACAAATGTAATGTAATGCGCTGTGGCAGATGACACTGCCATAGTCAAGGTGTGATATGCGGAAGAAACAGATTCTGTTATACATAATGATAGCTCTCTTGATACTGCTTATTGTGGTCCTCACTGTTTGTCTTGTAATAGGCCGCAGAAAGCGTGGCAATTCGAGTACAGACCCGAATCAAAGTTATGTCAATCCTCTGGATGTGGAGAGTTCCGACATGGTCAAAGAAGCTGATGGGTTAAAGGAAGGTCTGGAGCCTGCTCAAATTCTGGTGTTGAAGCCGGAGGCTTCCGGCACATTGACTGTATCAAACCAATATGCTGTCATCGATTATTCCCACACAGAGGATGGGTATGTAATGGTAAAGTTTACAGCAGACACTTCTAAACGGTTGAAGTCTAAGGTACAGGGACCGGATACTACATATACATACAATCTGACCCCCAGCCAATGGACTGTGTTTCCTTTGTCTGACGGAAACGGTGCCTATCAGGTGAACGTATACGAAAATATAGCGGACAATCGTTATGCACTGGTATTATCTGCTGATATGTCTGTATCACTGAAGGATGAATTTGCGCCTTTTATACGCCCCAATCAATATGTAAATTATGAAGATGCCAAAGCCACTATTGGTACTGCTGCTTCTCTGGCAGGCAGTACAGACGACATACTGGAAAAGGTAGAGATCATCTACGATTACGTAGTGGACAATATCAAGTACGATAAGAAGAAAGCCGCCACGGTAGCTTCCGGTTATCTGCCTGATCTGGATGCGGTTCTTGCTGCAAAGGAGGGCATCTGCTTTGACTATGCGGCCCTGATGACCGGTATGCTACGCTCTTTGGGGGTTCCCTGCAAACTAGTGGTAGGGTACGCCGGTGAGGTATACCATGCATGGATCAATGTCTGGTCTGAAAAAACAGGTTGGGTGGACGGTGCTGTTTTCTTTGACGGTACCACATGGCAGCGGATGGATCCCACGTTTGCCTCCGGTAACCGGAAGGATGCTGAAGCAATGGAGTTTATTGGAGACGGAACAAACTATACGACGAAATATGTTTATTAGAGGTACTTATGAAGCAAAAGAATCTTTCGAATCTGGAAATTGCAGATTTGTGTAAGCAGCTGGGACTGTTCATGCAAGCCGGTGTGACACTTAGTGACGGGCTGCACCTTCTGTCAGAGGAAGAAAAGGGGACGCCCTTGGGCGGCCTGTTAGCTGACCTGGCCGGGGAAGTGGAAGAAGGAAATCTTCTTTGTCATGCTTTCTCCAAAGCTGCCTGTTTTCCCGCCTATGTCACCGGACTGTTGGCTGTAGGTGAACAGGTGGGTCGGACGGAGGAGACCTTATTTGCTCTCAGCCGTTATTATGAAGAGCAGGATCGGATGAACCGACGACTGCGCAGCGCACTGACTTACCCTTGCGTGTTGCTTCTTATGATGCTGGTGGTCATTGTGGTACTCCTGACCCAGGTATTGCCGGTCTTTGATGATGTATATGCCTCCCTGGGCGGGAGTCTTACCGGGCTGGCCGGAGGTCTTCTGGCTCTGGGCAACCTACTGCGTAAGATGCTGCCTGTTTTGGTGTTGCTGCTTACTCTGTTTGTTGTGTTGGCCGCGGTTTTATCCTTGTCTCCTACGCTTAGAAACCGGTTGACAGGTTTTTTCAAACGTCACCTGGGTGATAAAAGTGTATTTCGTAAGATCAATGACGCACGATTTGCACAGGCACTTTCCTTGGCCTTCAGCAGCGGGATGGCTCTGGAGGAAGGTGTAAGCCTGGCTGCTGCTTTGCTACAAGAGTATCCCTCGGCCGTCAAACGCTGCGAAGCTTGTGGCGACCGGTTAGCTGCCGGAGAAAATCTGGCCTCCGCACTGGGTGCCACGGATATGCTACCCTTGTGGGCCTGTCGGATGTTGACTTTGGGAATGCGTGCGGGCAATGGTGATCGGGTAATGATAGAGATTGCACAGCGGCTGTCTGAAGACGCCGGGGATACACTGGAACGAAAGGTAGCTGCCATTGAGCCTGCCCTTGTGTTTCTCACCTCCCTTTTGGTGGGTGCCATCCTCCTGTCCGTCATGCTACCGTTAATGCATATTATGAAAGCAATCGGGTGATCTGATGAACACTACACTACATAACACCATAACACACAAGCATAAACATCCGCTTTTGGCAGCCATTCTCACGCCCACACTGGCTGTAGGGATCTTATTATTTTTTCTCACATGCCTGTCAAACTTAAATCAAGAACATAGGGCTACGGACAAACAACAGCTGGAAAATGCTTTAACCCGGGCTTGCGTGGCGTGTTATGCTACAGAGGGGCGATACCCTCCGGATCTGAGCTATCTGGAAGAGCATTATGGGATTCGGATCAATCCCAAATTATACACAGTGAAGTATGAAATGATCGCATCAAACCTGATGCCTGATATTACAGTATTGGAAAAACAAAATGAGACAACAAGAAAAAAGAAATGACATATCTTCTCTGGCACCACTGCTGCTATTTATGATCTTTACCACCTGTATCGTAACTGTTCTACTGATCGGAGCAGACGGATACCGGACATTTACCAATCGCGATCAAGTCGGTTTTGAGCGCAGGACCACGGTTCAATATCTTACCACCCGTATAAGGCAGAGCGATGTGGTTGAGGGTATCTTTGTAGGAGAATTTGCAGGCAAAGAGGCTCTTTATCTCCGCGAAACAGTGGATGACAGCACTTATGATACCCGTATCTATTGCCATAATGGATATCTGCGAGAACTCTTTGCCCAAGCTGACATTGATTTTACTCCGGATGCCGGTGAGAAGATACTGGAATTAAAGGATTTACAATTTGACCTTACCGGGGATCTGCTGACCATCACCATTACTTATGCCGATGATTGCTTAGAGACAGTATATCTGGATCTGCGCAGCAAAAAGGAGGGGCCTTATGACCGATAATGTGACAAGCAACGGAACAAACAAAGCTCCCCTGGCCTTAATGGAGCTGTTGGTGATGATCCTGGTCTTCGCCCTGGCAGCCACAGTATGCTTGCGAGCCTTTTCCCATGCTGAGAACCTGTCACGCAGACAAGAGGCCAAAGTCCATGGTGCTCTGGCAGCACAAAATACAGCGGAACTTCTAAAGAGTACCTATGGTAACTATGAGGCGGTTGTTACATCCTTAGGCGGTTACCGGGACGACAAGGGCTGTTACATCATCGATGATGCCAAGCGGCAGGAACAGACCGGCTGCTATTTGCAGATCACACCGCTTACAGACACTGATCCATACCTGGCATCTGCCAAGATCCGGGTATTTTATGACAATGAGATGCTCTTTGAGATCACCGTGGCATGGCAGGAGGTACCACATGAAAACACGTAATACCTTTTCTCCTCCTATGATAGGGGGCAGCTCCCTCTTAGTGATTTTTGCAGTATTGTGCCTTACCACCTTTGCCTTACTGGGGCTTAGCACCGTACAGGCTGATGAAAGGCTCAATGACGCTTCTGTCAGAGCAGTTACAGAGTACTATGAAGCAGATCTTGAAGCGGAAAAGATCTTTGCGCAGTTACGTGAAAGTATGCACAACTCTTTGAACAGTGATACTCTGCCGGATGGTGTGACTGTAGAAAACAATGTTTATTCTTATAAGTGCATCATCTCTGACACCCAGATACTGAAAGTGCGGCTTGAGAAAAACGGGGATCAATGGACTGTCCTTCGGTGGCAGGCGCGGACTTGTGAATAACTAGGAAAGGTGACAATGAATATGGCTGAATTATCAACAGATTTAACTTCATACTTAGAACAGGCTGTGGAGCATCAGGCTTCTGATCTCTTTTTTATCGCAGGCGGTCCGGTCAGTGAGAAAATAGAGGGGCGCATCCGCCCTATGGGCGACTCCAGACTACTCCCTCCGGACACCAAGAGACTGATCAGCAATCTTTATACCCTTGCGGATCGTTCCATGGACATTTTTGTAGAATCCGGTGACGATGATTTCTCCTTCTCCGTACCGGGACTGGCGCGTTTTCGGGTAAATGCGTACAAGCAGCGTGGATCTCTGGCGGCTGTGGTGCGCCTGGTATCCTTTGACATCCCTGCATGGCAGGATATTCATATCCCTTCTCAGGTAATGGATCTGGCAGACACCCAGCATGGGCTGATTCTGGTCACCGGCACCGCAGGCAGCGGCAAATCCACTACACAAGCCTGCATCATTGACCGTATCAACCATACCAGAGACTGCCACATCATTACTCTGGAGGATCCTATCGAGTTCCTCCATCGCAATGATAAAAGTATCATCAGTCAGAGAGAGATTGCCATCGACACCGCTAATTACCTGTCTGCTTTGCGTTCCTGCCTGCGCCAGGCACCTGATGTGATCCTGTTGGGTGAAATGCGAGATGCAGAAACCATCCGCACTGCCATTACTGCAGCCGAGACAGGCCACACCGTCATTGCCACCCTGCATACCAACGGCACGGTAAACGCCATAGACCGTATCATAGACTGCTTCTCCGGCTCCCATCAGGCACAGATTCGTGTACAGTTGACCACTGTGCTGCGCACTGTGGTATCACAACAGATGCTGCCGGATAAGAACGGCAACATGATTCCGGCTTTTGAAATCATGCACATGAACAACGCCATTCGCGGCATGATCCGGGATAATAAGAACCACCAGATTGACAATGCCATCTCATCCGGGAAAGCAGAGGGCATGATCTCCATGGATCAGGCTATTCTGGGGCTCTATAAAGAAGGTGTGATCACCAGAGAGACTGCTTTAAACTTTGCACAGCATCAGGAACAGATGCAGCGGTGGCTGTAACGATCGGATGTGCTGATATAAAAAGGGACTATCTATTTGATAGCCCCTTTTATAGTACAGATATATACTATGCTTCTTCTTTTTTCTTCTTCATCACCAGAACCACTACCGCTGCTGCCAACATCATTATACCACTTACAGTAAGGATTGTAGTACCGATACCACCAGTCTCAGGAAGCTTGAACTGGTTGCTGTTAGCAACATTTACAGTATTATTATCTAAGTGTGAACTCTCATTCAGTGTTACAACTACCGGATAACTTAACAAGTTGTACCCAGACGGGGCCTGAATCTCTACCAGATAATAGGTACCTTCTTCAAGACCATAAAGCATTGCATCTCCGCCTGCTGTAGTCGTTACAACATCAGCCTTTGCAGCCAACTCACCGGTCTTAGCATCAATTGCAGTATAGAA
>JAZQGM010000081.1:0-2057 GCA_045540075.1 Acetatifactor sp.
ACTACGTTACCCACAACGGACGGAAGTATACAAACAAGTGCTACAGGGTCTTTGCCAGTACCAGAGAAAAGGATGGACCTGTGAAGAAGGTGAAGAAGTCATCGGGCCGGGAAGACAAGTTTGGAAACACATCCATTCACAGCTTCCTGGATGGATCCGACATCACCAGATCAGCTGTCCCTTCTTACCTTGACAGACAATGGTACATAGACTTGGCACATAAGAGGCTGACTCAATATGGAGTGTAAATATGAAAGAATTTAATATTGTTTTTGCATCTGCGATGATCATACTTGTGATCACGATATGTATTTGGGGAGGTGGTGACACTGCTCATGCATATGCCCAGGAGGATGAGATCGACAGTAACGATCTCTACATCCTCAGCCATATCATCAATGCCGAGGCAGGGGATGACAACTGTTCTCATGAGCTCCGGATCGCAGTCGGATCCGTAGTCCTTAACAGAGTAACTGATCCGGACTTCCCGGATACTATCCACGATGTGGTATTCGATGAGGGACAGTATGAACCCACATGGAACGGAGAATATGAGAAGCTGCCATCTGAGGATTCCATAGAGACAGCAAAGTATCTCCTGGAGAACGGATCTCAGATCCCGGCAAACTGTGTGTATCAGGCCAACTTTGAACAGGGATCCGGAACATGGAAACCTTTTGAGACTATCTACGGAATTACATACATTTGCTACAAGTGAGGAATCATATGAAAAGACACAATTGCCCAAATTGTGGAGCTCCAATTACTGAAACAGAATGCCCATATTGTGGAACTGTTTTCTATGATTTCGCATCTATAGATTCAGATAAACCCACATATATAAGAATGAACTGGTATGGAAATCAAATAGTATTTAGGGCAATCATGAGATCTGCTGAGATTGAGGTCCGGGATGATTCTATTCCATATTATGTGGATAACAAAAGAGAAATGATACAGATATCTAGAGAAGTCACTGCCAACATAGAATTTATGATCCTTGAGGATGATGACGGTATTCTTTTGAAGAGGAAGGAGCTGAATAATGGTCAATGTTAACGATAAATACAAACTGGACGAAAAGGATGAGAAGATCCTGCATATGCTCAGCGATGATTCAAGGCTCTTGTGGAAGGAGATAGGTGGGAATCTGGGAATCAGCGCAAACGCTGCCCGGAGAAGGGTCCTCAACCTTATAGACAGTGGCATCATTAAAAGATTCACGATTGAAATCGACTATGATCTGATTTCAGACTGAACACTCCACCTGAGTTTCTGGCTGCTGTAGGTGGTTAAAAGAAGTGGCAGCAGCAATGGCTGAGTCACACCTCGGACTCAGCCACTTTATGGGAGGAAACTTATGGAAGTAATGCTTATCTTAGCGATGCTTATCCTTCTTACCGGGATCTTCGTGGTGCTCGATGACAGACCGGACACTTCGATCAAGGTGGATCGGATAAGCCTTGAATGTATCCGGGACTGCAGCCATACAGACTGTGAGTATCACCCGGAAAACACACATGGACATACAACCAGAGCGGACCTGATGTGGTCCCCTGCTTGTCCTTACTATACGTACACAGATGATCTTGATGATCCGGAGGGATGACTATGACAGATGAAGAGAAAAGGTGCAACACCTGTAAGCATGAGACAGAACCTTGGGTCAACGGATGCTCTGACTGCTTCGACTATGAGCTCTGGGAGCCGAAGGATGAAGAGAGGAGTGATGAGCGTGAGTCTGTATAACATGATGCACGGATTTAATCCGTCCTGCGTATTTTTGCTTCCGATGCTCGGAAGAAAACCTGACGAGTATCCGAGATTCAGAGACTGCTTCCTGGAAGATGGAAAGATCGCAATCTATACCAGAGTAGGAGGGAATAACCGTAATTGTGGGTACGGAGAGGAGGAGCTGTACAAGGATCCGAATTACTTGTCTACGTATGATGATGACTTTGATTCCACCTATGCCACGTATCTCTTCAAGGTTCCCGAGAAGTGGAAACCTGACTTTAATTTGATCATGGCTGATAAATTTTCTGAGGTATCAGATG
>JAZQGM010000082.1:0-3989 GCA_045540075.1 Acetatifactor sp.
ATATGAATGAAAACTCGTGCGAGCACGATTTTCATTCATATATCTGCTCTGGCTGAACTGGTTTTTTATAATTTTATCACTTTTCCCTTGTTATGTACAGTTATTTTTGTTAAAATAGTATTTGGATAAAACTTTAAGGAGAGATTAAAGAGATGGCAAAGATTATTCCTTTTAAAGCTTATCGTCCTGCAAAGGGATTGGAAGCGAAGATTGCAGCGTTGCCTTATGATGTTTATAACCGTGAGGAGGCGTTGGAAGTAGTAAAGAAGAATCCACAGTCGTTTCTGGCCATAGACCGTGCGGAGACACAGTTTGGTCAGGATATGGATATGTATGCTGATGAGGTATATGATAAAGCAAGAGAAATGATGTGGCAGCAAATAGAGGAAGGTTCTTTTGTTCAGGATGATATTCCCTGTTTTTATGTATACAGACAGGTGATGAACGGGCGCAGTCAGACAGGTATCGTTGCCTGTGCTTCCATTGATGATTATTTGAACGAGATCATTAAGAAGCATGAGAACACAAGGTCGGATAAGGAAATCGACCGTATCCGTCATGTGGATACCTGTAATGCTCAAAGTGGACCTATTTTTCTGGCTTATCGGGCAGAAGATACCCTTCGCCGGATCATTGAAGAAGTGGTGGCAGAGAAGCCGGTATATGATTTCGTGGCAGATGATGGTATCGGACATGTGGTGTGGGTGATCCGTGACGAGGAGCGGATCCGTGCCATGAAGAAAGCGTTTGAAGGGCTTGACAGTATTTATATCGCAGATGGTCATCATAGATGTGCCTCCGCAGTAAAGGTTGGTCTAAAGCGCAGAGAAGCGAATCCGGATCACACGGGAGAAGAAGAATATAATTACTTTCTGTCAGTGCTTTTCCCGGATGAAGAGCTTTGTATTATGGACTATAACAGAGTGGTGAAGGACTTAAATGGGCTGACCGAAGAAGAATTTATGCAGAAGGTCGGTGAGAAGTTTACAGTAAAGGAAATAGGCTGTGAGCCTTACATACCGGCAGCAAAGGGAACCTTTGGTATGTATCTTGGTGAGTGTTGGTATGAACTTACTGCAAAAGAGGAGATTTTGAGTGAGGATGCGGTTGATGGCCTGGATGTATCTATCCTGCAGAATCATTTGCTGAAACCGGTCCTTGGCATTGATGATCCCAAGACGGACAAGAGAATTGATTTCATAGGAGGCATCAGAGGTCTTAAGGAACTGGAAAGAAGAGTTGCTTTGGATATGAAGGTGGCATTTTCTATGTATCCTACTTCCATTGAAGAATTGTTTGCGGTGGCAGATGATCACAGACTGATGCCGCCCAAGTCCACTTGGTTTGAGCCAAAGTTAAGAAGTGGTTTGTTCTTACATGGTCTTGAGTAAGGACGTATGAAGCAGCTTATCCAGATAACAGTCTGCTCTGTAACAATCTGCCTGCAGACGTAAGAAAACGTCTGCAGGTGTCTTATTTACGCCCGTAAGAGGAAGGTACCTGTTAAATAATGCGGACAGGCACCCAAGTTGCGTGACGCAACACGCGGATTGGATCATATGAATAATAAACTTTACAAAATGATGAACTGGCCTGAAATAGAGGATATTATATATTCAGAGTGTGATGATCCCCATGCGCTCTTAGGACCTCACTTAAGAGGAAATCAGACATTGGTTCAGGCATATTTTCCGGGAGCGGTAGCTGTATCCATACGGTTTGACCGAGATAGTCAAATAGAAGATGTGGAAATGGAGCTTGCAGATGATGATGGTTTTTTTGCAGCTCTGGTACCGGTCAGGGAACTTCCTGATTATCATTATCTTGTGACAGCAGGTGATGGCACCTGTAGAGCCTTTGGCGATCCATATCGCTTTGCTCCACAGATCACCAAAGAAGATACGGACAAGTTTCGGAATGGTATTCATTATACTATTTATGAGAAACTTGGCGCCCATCCTTGTCAGATAGACGGTGTAAAGGGAACTTATTTTGCTGTGTGGGCGCCTAATGTGATGCGTGTCAGTGTGGTAGGAGATTTTAACAATTGGGATGGTCGTGTTCACCAGATGCGGCGGTTGTGGGATTCCGGTATTTTTGAGTTGTTTCTTCCGGGAGTATCTGCCGGGGAACTTTACAAATTTGAATTAAAAGCCCAAGGGGGTCTTACTTATCTGAAAGCAGATCCTTATGGAAACGCTGCGCAGCTTAGGCCGGATACTGCCTCTCTTGTGGCTGATCTGACAGGTTTTACATGGGAAGATCAGGACTTTCTTGAAAAACGTACTCAGTTTCAACAAGGGAACGTGCCCGTCAGTATTTATGAGATGTATCTGGGCTCCTTTGCAGAGCCTACAGAGGGCCGTCATTATGCAAATTACAGAGAATTGGCTCCCAAAGTCATTGATTATGTGAAGAAAATGGGATATACCCATGTGGAACTGATGCCCGTGATGGAGCATCCCTTTGACGGTTCCTGGGGATATCAGGTCATCGGATATTATGCACCCACAGCCAGATATGGTTCTCCTGAGGATTTCATGTTCTTTGTAAACCAGCTGCATAAGGCGGGAATCGGTGTGATCTTAGACTGGGTACCTGCACATTTTCCGAGAGATGCACACGGATTGTCAAATTTTGATGGAACCTGTCTGTATGAACACTTGGATCCCAGACAAGGGGCTCATCCTCACTGGGGCACATTGATCTACAATTACGGTAGACCACAGGTGTCCAATTACCTGATTGCCAATGCTTTGTTTTGGGTTGAAAAGTTTCACATTGACGGCATCCGTATGGATGCTGTGGCCAGCATGTTGTATCTGGATTATGGTAAAAATGACGGTGAGTGGGTTGCCAATATGTATGGCGGTAAAGAAAACCTGGATGCTATTGAGATGATCAAGCACCTGAATTCCATTTTGAAGAAGCGCAATCCGGGAGTATTGTCCATTGCAGAGGAAAGTACTGCATTCCCCTTGATTACGGGGGAACTTGACAAAGGCGGTCTTGGTTTTGATCTAAAATGGAACATGGGATTTATGAATGATTACCTGGGATATATCAAGAATGATCCCTATTTTAGAAGTTATCATCATAATGAACTGACATTTAGTATGATCTATACCTACAGCGAGAAATTTATCCTGGTGTACTCTCATGATGAAGTGGTACATGGCAAGGCTACACTGGCAGGAAAGATGCCCGGTGCTACCATTAAGGACAAGCTGGCAGGGCTTCGGCTGACCTATGCTTATCAGATGACCCATCCCGGAAAGAAGCTGCTGTTCATGGGACAGGATATTGCAGAATTTGATGAATGGAATGAGAACAGACGAATACAGTGGAATCTATTGGAACAGCCGGAGCATGTCGGTGTGGCCAGACTTATGGCAGATTTAAATCAGCTGTATCGTACCAATAAGGCGCTGTTTGAACTGGATGACCATCCGGATGGATTCCGATGGATGAACTGTATTTCATCCAATGAATGCTACCTTACCTTTGTGCGTAAAGGTGTGAAAAAAGAAGATATGATGCTGGTAGTGGCCAATTTTGCAGGGATAGAGCAGGAGATCACTACAGGCGTGCCGGAAGACGGCAAGTATAAGGAGATCATCAATACAGATGATCAGAGGTACGGCGGAAGCGGTATTGTGAATAACCGGGTGAAAAAGGCAGAAGACAAAGAGTGTGATGCGTATCCACAGTCTATAACCGTCAAAGTAGCACCCCAGTCTGTGAGCATTTTGCAATTTATTCCTTATACGGAGGAAGAACAGCAGAAGGTAGATGGGCAACGTGCTAAGAAAAAAGCTGCGGCCAAGAACGCTGCAGATAAAAATACAATATAGGTGATTGCGAAACACATATATATTTTTGACCATAATAAGGAAAGAATATTATGAACTGGGGTTATTCTGGTGAAGTGTATCTTTTGATGAGAAGATTCGACGAGATTGCTCAAAAATAGGCGCACTTATAGCGTA
>JAZQGM010000083.1:0-2596 GCA_045540075.1 Acetatifactor sp.
ACCAAGCGTGCCCAGAGACAGGCCATGATCAATGCCAAAAAAGTAATCTTGGATATGGCAGAGAAATTTGAAGCCATGACCGGAAGAAAATATGGTTTCTTCGAAAGCTATCGTATGGAAGATGCAGAGTATGCCATTGTCATCATCGGTTCTGCCGCAGGTACCTGTAAAGCGGCCATCGAAAAGATACGTGAAACTACCGGTAAGAAGGTAGGAATGGTGAAGATCAGAGTCTTCCGTCCGTTCCCGGAGGAAGAGCTGGCAGAGGCTTTGAAAAGTATGAAAGCCATCGCAGTACTGGATCGTTCTGAAATGTTCTCCGCCACCAGTGGACCATTGGGAGCAGAAGTCCGTGCAGCGTTATACAGTGCCAAATCCCAGGCAGAACTTGTGAACTATTTCTACGGATTGGGTGGAAGAGACATCACTGTGGATGATTTCGCACAAGTTTACGAGAAACTGGAAACCATTGCAGAAACACACCAGATCACAGATATGTACAGTTACATAGGGCTTCGCAGCGCCGAGGAGGAATGAAATGGAAACAGCATATAATTTCAAAGAAGTAATGAACAGACCGGAGCGACTGGCCCCCGGCCATAGAATGTGTGCGGGCTGCGGCGGTACCATTGCAGTACGTGCAGTGTTAAGAGCCCTTCACCCGGAAGATAAAGCAGTCATCGGCAATGCCACAGGATGCCTTGAGGTGTCTACTTACATGTACCCCTATACTGCTTATGAGGACAGTTACATCCACAATGCATTTGAAAATGCAGGTGCCACCTTGTCCGGCGTAGAGACTGCATATCGGGTCATGAAGAAAAAAGGCAAGATTAACGATAATTATAAATTCATCACCTTCGGCGGTGACGGCGGAACCTATGACATCGGTTTCCAGTCCCTGTCCGGAGCCATGGAGCGTGGCCATGATATGGTCTACGTCTGCTACGATAACGGAGCATATATGAATACCGGAACCCAGCGTTCTTCTGCTACGCCCCAGTATGCAGACACCACCACCACACCTGCGGGAAAAGTATCTGCCGGTAAAGTGCAGATTCGTAAGGACTTGGCTGCCATCATGGCAGAGCATCACATCCCCTATGTGGCACAGACTACCTACACAGGCAATTTTAAAGACATCCATACCAAGGCAGAAAGAGCCATTTACACCCCCGGAGCAGCCTTCTTAAATGTCATGTCACCCTGCCCCAGAGGCTGGGGATATGACCCTTCAGAGCTGATGAATATCTGCAAACTGGCAGTGGATACCTGCTACTGGCCTATGTTTGAGGTGGTGGAAGGCAAGTGGAGACTGACCTACGAGCCCAAAAAGAAATTGCCTATCGAAGACTTCCTGCGCCCCCAGAAGCGGGTTAAACATCTGTTTAAACCCGGAAACGAGGAATTGATCGTGCAGTTCCAGGCAGAAGTGGACAGACGTTGGGAAGAGCTTGCTGCCAAGTGCCGGTAGGGCCACAAGCTACGGTCGGGCGTCAGCTTCGGAGAAGCAGTCAGATTTTGACAGAAGCGATGAGAAAGAAGGGCGTGTAATGAATCTATATATCATGCGGCATGGAGAGACCGACTGGAACAAGCAGGGAAAGCTCCAGGGCTCGGTTGATATTCCCTTGAATGATTTCGGCATTGAGCTGGCCGAGAAGACAAGGGATGGCTTTCAAAGAGAGGGCATTACATTTGATAAGATCTTTTCCAGCCCATATATCAGGGCACTTAAAACGGCAGAAATCATCATAGGAGATGCCAACATCCCAATTGACGTTCAGCCGGATATCAGAGAAATGGGCTTTGACCCACATGAGGGAGCTTATGTTCGGGAACTGCGTACCAATCCTGCCTATGCCAGGCTCAGCAAGTGTTTTGATGATCCGGTGCATTATGAGCCGGAAGGGGATGGAGAAAGCTATGAGGAAGTATTTGCCCGGATAGAAAGATTTCTGACAGAGCAAATACTTCCACTGGAAGGACAGTATGAAAATGTTCTGGTGGTCTGCCATGGCGGTGTGCTCAGAGCTTTTATCAGCATCATTAAGAGCATGCCCCTTAAGGATTTTTGGACCATCAGCCAACCCAATTGCAGTGTGAATCTGGCCAGAGTACGTGATGGCTGTATTGAAATGGTGGAAGAAAACCGCTTGTATTATGAGCTTCAGGTGGATGCAGGAAGAGGATTTGTATAAAAATCTTATTTACCATCTTGACAAATCCTCACGAAACCGCTATATTTAACATTAAGTCAAGACATCAAAGGCATGGACGAAGAGGAGTATGCATTACTGCTTACCAGAGAGAACGCTCATATCCTTGCAGGATAAGCTGTGAGAGCGTTTTAAGGATAGAATGCAGAAGGTAGCTTCCGAGCCTGAAGGCTGAACGAAGATTGGTCTGAGAGTGACGAAAGACCTGAGTGCAGTAAGCTTTCACGAGTTATCCCCGTTACCGGATAGGACTTTACAGGAAGTCACAGAGGCAGCCGCAAGGCTGTGAACAAAGGTGGTACCGCGTTAACGACGCCCTTTGCTGATTCGTTTCAGCAGAGGGCTTTTTATATGAATCCACCGCCCACCACAGAAAG
>JAZQGM010000084.1:0-4819 GCA_045540075.1 Acetatifactor sp.
CATGCAAAAACAGCCGTACCTTCTCCACCAACCTTGTCAATATTCGTGGTAAGATCCCCACCGCCTGCATACATAGCCCCAAGCCCTAACAGAATCTTATCTGTACAGGTATAATAATGTTCCGTTATATGATCCTGCAGCTTTCTTGCCAGCGACACCGCTTCCTCACAATCCGGTGCCATATCTTTGATCTTTCCGAACTCCGCAAAAATACTCATCATTTCTACATTCAATTTCTGCTGCGTTTCCTCTGTTCGTCCTGCGGATTTTTGTTCATACTCCTTATACGCATCCGTGGTTCCCCAGGATGCTTTCGCCTGTGCCGCGTATTCATCAATTTTTCTTGTATCAAATGCCTCAAAACTCATGTACTTCACTCCTATCGCTTTAATTCCACGAGCAAGATCAATCAGATTCTGCAAATGTTCTTTTCGAAGTTCCAGCAAATGAATCTGCTGCTCCAAGGCTTTGCTTCTGTCAAAATCTGGACTATCCAAAATCTCTTTGATATCCTTTAACGGAAATTCCAATGCCTTAAAAAGCAAAATGTGTTGCAGACGTTCCAACGCCGCTTCATCATACAGGCGGTAACCTGCTTCGGTTACTTCTGTGGCCGGCAGAAGCCCGATATGATCATAATGATGGAGAGCACGTATACTTACCCTCGATATTTTACTAACTTCATGTACTGTCATCATTTCAGCGAATCACCTCTTTCTCTGTGGTAATTCTACCATAAACTATGACGTAATGTTAGAGTCAATAGGATTTTTTAAATTCTTCCTAAAATTCTTTCAGAGTAAAAGATACCGTCCACAGCCCCCTGTACGACGTATCCTTCTTTAGCTTTGCCTGAAACCCTACCACATACATTTCCGTATTCTTTAACTCCGCCGTCTCTGTATCAAAATAACCCACCGTCAGCTTATCCTCCTTGGAATATGCCGTCAGCAACTTCAACCACTTTGCCGTCACAGAAAAAGAGACAGAAATCGTCACCACACCCTGTCTTACCACATCTCGCTGTATGGTTCCCGCTTCCGTCTCTCCGCTGCTGTCCGCCTCCACTGCTGCCAACTCTACCTCATAAGAATCCGGCAGAGGAAGTGCAGTGCCATTCAATTTTAAATACTCAAAAAATGCCATTCTACCTTCCTCCGCTTCTCAGATTCATTCGTTGCTGGGCATCCACAATCACTTCATCCAGCATAGTACCACCCAGATATACCGGAATTACAATATCACCACCACTTTGCCCGTTCATACGACTCAGTGCATCCGTAATCGCTCCAGTAATACCGGACACAATCTCAGAAGAACTTCCCATCGGCACACTACCTGCACCGGCAATCTCTAACGCCTCCATCCTTGGATGAATCACCATCTCCGAAGCCACGCCATTTACTGCTTTCGCGATCATCCCGCGGCTCTTCTCGATTCCTTTTACCAGACCACTCATAAAGTCTGGCATCCAGCTTTCATAATCCGTAAGTGGTCCTTCGTCCGGTATGGAAAAATGCAGAAAAGATCGAATCGTTTCTGCCACGTTGGTCACAGCGTTCTTCACCTTGTCTATGCAACTCTCAATACCATCCACAATACCGCTGATGATATCAGAACCCCAGGTATAGGCAGAAGAAGCAAGACCGGTAATAAAGCTGACAGCCTTATTGAAACCATTCTTTATCGTCTCTAAAATTCCGTTCGCAGTATCCTTAATTCCTTCCCAGATTCCTGAGAAGAAATCCTTGATACCATTCCAGATTGACTGTGCTGTGGAACTAATCGCCTGCCATGCAGCCGTCAGAAATTCTTTGATCCCATTCCAGGCTGCAATCGCAACCTCTTTGATATTCTCCCACAAGTCAATCCAGAACTGCCGAAACTCCTCATTGGTATTCCACAGATAAATGAAAGCCGCAACCAACGCGGCAATGGCTGCTATGATCAGAACAATCGGATTGGCAAGCATAGTAGCATTCAATGCCGCAAAAGCAGTTTTCACTACGTTAATCACACCAGCCAGTTTCGGTATGATTGTCATGATCGTCCCCACCGCACTAATGACTTTTCCGACTACGATAAGCAACGGTCCCACTACCGCAACAATTCCCGTAATCACCAGAATTGCTTTTTGTACGCCGGGACTCAAATTGGTAAATGCCTCCACTGCTGCCGTAATCTTTTCCACCAATCCTGTCAGATAGGGAATCACATACTCCGACAGCTTAATAGCAAGTGACTCCAATGAGCCACCCAACTGCTCCACCTTGCTCTGCAGATTATCCTGCATCACAGATGCAGTCTCCCCTGCAATCCCGGAGCAATTACTCATGGAAGCAGATAAAACATCATATTCTTCCTGGGTCAGATTCAACAAGGAGATCAAGCCAGACATACCTTCTTTTCCTGCAAGAGCTGTAGCATAATAAGCTTGCTGATCCTCTGTCAAACCGGAAAATTCCGTTCGCATTATGGTTACAATCTGATCCAAGGATTTGAACGAGCCATCACTGTTGGTGATACTAAGGCCCAGCTCCTCCATAGCCGTAGCCACCGTCTTGGACGGCTTCGCCATATTTGCAAGCACCGTTCTAAGAGAAGTGCCAGCCTGAGAACCTTTGATACCTGCCATGGACATAGCCGATAATGCTGTGGTCACATCCTCAATGGAAAGCCCCATGGACTGTGCCAATGGAGCCACATATTTATATGATTCACCCAGGTCAGAAACACCGATAGTACCTGAATTAGCAGCCTGGGTCATCAAATCTGCCACTCTTGCAGAATCTTTCGCCGTCAATCCAAATCCGGTAATGGCATCCGCTACGATGGTTGACACCGTTCCCAGACTCTCCCCCGATGCAGCAGTCGCATCCAGCACACCTGCCATACCTTCAATAATCTGCGTGGTAGTCCATCCGGCTTTTGCCATCTCCGTCATTGCCTCTGCTACTTCACCCGCAGAAAAGGAAGTGGTTGCCCCAAGCTCAATGGCCTTCTCCCGAAGTGTCTCAAAATCTTCACCAGTTGCTCCAGTAATCGCCTGCACTCCCGACATCGCCTTCTCAAAATCCGATGCTACCTTTATCCCGGCTGTACCGATACCGGTAATAGCCGCCGTCACTGGAAGTAACGATTTCCCAACGCCTTCAATTTTTCCTCCGGCCTCCTGAAACTTCGTTCCCGTTACCGAAATCTTCTGCAAAGCCACCGCAGACTGAGCCGCCTGCGTCTCCAAATCTTCCAACGCCCTCTGTGTTTCAAAGATTTCTCTCTGCAGAGCATCATACTGATCCTTGGTAATTGATTCCGCCTTTAAAGCTTCATTCGCTCGCTCACTGGCCTCCTTTAATGCCTCTAGCTTTTCCTTGGTAGTCTGAACTTCCTCATTCAAAATCCTCTGCTTCTGCGCCAACAGTTCTGTATTGGACGGATCCAGCTTCAGCAGCTTCTCCACATCCTTTAACTGTGCCTGCGTGTTATAAACTTCATTATTTACATCCCTTAAAGCATCCGTCAGCTTTGTGGTGTCACCGCCGATTTCTACTGTAATGCCTTTAATCCTGCTTGCCATCCGAATCCTCACCTCCTGTTTTTAGGCATAATAAAAGCCCGGATTTCTCCGAGCAAATGAAAACACCTGCCAGTAATGACAGGTGCCCACGTAATACTCCTACATTAATCTACTTTTTAATTGTAATATCCTGTTCTCAATCTCTTTGATAATATGAATAAAATCTTCGTCAGGTTTCCCTGTCGGATCTTCCAGACCCCAATTTTCATCAAATGCCCTGCCGATAAACGGACATCCCACATTACAGCCCATAGAAATCGCAATATCAGGTTCTGGTATGTCGGATAACAATTTTGAATATTGCATCTTCTCCATGTCAATGCCATACATCTGCTTCATAATACGAACTGCATCTTGATTGATCTTTGGTTTCGTTTCTGTTCCTGCCGAATAACTTTCAAATACATCAGCAGCCAAGTGTTTTCCCAATGCCTCTGCAATCTGACTCCTGCATGAGTTATGAACACATATAAATGCTACCTTTTTCAAAGCTATCCTCTCACTTTCTTCAAAATTTCAACCACTTCTTCTTTTTTCAGGACTTTCCCATAGGACACCACTTTTCCATCCACCACCAGTGCCGGTGTTGTCATAACACCATATGCTGCTATTTTTTCAAAATCCCTTACATGCTCTATCGTACTGTCCATACCAAGTTCCAGAAGTGCTTTCACTGTCGATTCTTCTAACTGGTTACATTTGGCACAACCACCACCTAAAACTTTTACTCCAAAACTTCTTTTCTCCTGTTCAGCCTCTTTCATCGTTTCCGGTGTACAATTCCCACTGCAACAGCAAGTTGATGTCTTTTCTTCTTTCTTCTTCCCCAATCCGAACAATGCCATTTTCAAATCCTCCTAAATTATGAATCCCTGAAATATATTAAACAAATAACCAACAACAATAATGCCAACTGCACAAATGGTCACGAACACACCGAGAAGTTTCGGTTTCACTGCTTTTTTCAACATGATCATTGACGGTAGGCTGAGCGTTGTAACAGCCATCATAAAACTTAATATAGTTCCCAGCTGTGCGCCTTTTGCCAGTAATGCTTCTGCAACAGGTATCGTACCAAAGATATCTGCATACATTGGAATCCCTACTAAAGTGGCTAATACCACACCAAACGGATTATTGCTTCCTAATACCGTTTCAATTCCTTTTTCAGGAATCCAGTTATGAATACCCGCTCCAATCGCAACACCTACCAGTATATATGGAAATACCTTTTTAAATGTA
>JAZQGM010000085.1:0-1556 GCA_045540075.1 Acetatifactor sp.
GCAGAGGAGATAATTAATAGATGAAAATAGCACAAATAGAACATCCCGAAGAGAAAAAGCGGGTGGTTTGTTATATATTGGAGAGTCTTCCGACTTGGTTTGAGCAGGAAGAGGGCAGAGAGCAGTATATCAGAGAGAGTGCAGAGCAGATTTGCCTTTGTGCCTATGATGAGGAAAAGCCCATAGGCTTCTTGTGTCTGAAGGAAACCGGCAAAGCCACGGTGGAGCTGGCAGTTATGGGTGTGTTGGAGGAGTATCACAGAAGCGGTATCGGCCGGAAGTTGGTTTTGCAGGCAAAGCAGATTGCCTATGAAAAGGGCTATTCATTCCTGCAGGTGAAGACGGTGCAGATGGGAGTTTACGAGGATTACGATAGGACCAATCACTTTTATCTGTCGCTGGGCTTTCAGGAGTTTGAGGTCTTCCCTACTCTATGGGACGAGGCCAATCCCTGCCAGATTTATGTGATGGCATTGGAGAAAAATTATGGATAAAATACAAGGATTATTAGATTATTTTGTGGCAGAAAGCAGCCATATCTTAGGCACCAACCTAACTGGTATTTACCTTCACGGTTCGGCTGTGATGGGGTGTTTCAACCCGGAGAAAAGTGATATTGACCTGATATTGGTAGCGAAGGATGAGGTAAATGACACTGCCAAGAGGCAGTTTATGGATATGGTGGTGGAGCTGAATAAACAGGCGCCGGAGAAGGGATTGGAGATGAGCATCGTGAGGGAAGCGGTTTGCAAGCCCTTTGTGTATCCTACGCCATTTGAGCTGCATTTTTCCTTGGCACATTTGAATTGGTATCAGACCGATCCGAAGGATTATGTAGCCAAGATGAAGGGCACGGACAAGGATTTAGCGGCTCATTTCACCATTCTTTATCATAGGGGACAGGTGCTTTACGGCAAGGATATCCGGGAAGTATTTGCAGAGGTAAGCCGGGAAGCTTACATGGACAGTATTTGGTGCGATATTGAGGGCGCTACAGAGGATATTTTGGAAAGTCCCATGTATATCATCCTGAATTTGTGCCGTGTGCTGGGTTACAAAGAGGAAGGACTCATTCTCTCCAAAAAAGAAGGGGGAGAGTGGATGCTTGGGCAGTTGGCAGCAGATGACCGGATGGGCGAGGAAGGCGAATTAGCGAAGCTAATAAGGGACGCTTTGGAAGAATACGCCACGGGACAGAAGATGACGCTGGAGGAGACAGTGGCAAAGCAGTTTGCAGAGGAGATGCTGGCACGGATCAAGGAACGGTAAGCTGACAGAGAGGATCAGAAATGAATAAATCAGACTTATTATTTTATGATGCCTACGAAGAATTTTATAAGATGGCAGCAGGTTCTCCTGCCTTTCAGGCCTTTTGTAAGGATGCCTTTGGGGAGGATTTTTCACAGGACGGATTTAGTGACATCGCGCAGATTAATAGGATTTTGGAGTATATTCCCACAGGCGAGGATGTGCATATCCTGGATATCGGTTGCGGAAACGGCAAGATGCTGGGGTATCTGCAACAGAAGACAGGCGCCTGTATTCATGGCTTTGAC
>JAZQGM010000086.1:0-5897 GCA_045540075.1 Acetatifactor sp.
CCATAAACCATTTTCCAAATAGAAAAAGTGCCTAGAAACAAACATTTCTAAGCACTCTCTTCGTTTTATTCAATGCCGGCAGCGGGACTTGAACCCGCACGTGGTTGCCCACAACAGATTTTGAGTCTGCCTCGTCTGCCATTCCGACACGCCGGCATTCATCAAAGCTCATCGCTTGACAACAAAGATATTCTACCACACAATTCAAATTTTGACAAGAGTAAATTGTATATTTTTTGCCATAAATTTTAAAAACTTTATGTTTAATTTAAAATACTGTTACTTTAAGTGCATTTCCACCACAATATGATTCCCTTTCACCTGTACCTTGGCCATGCTTCCCACAATCAGAGGCATCATGGGTGGCAAATGTCCCAGGTCCACATCCATGATAACCGGCACATTTTTGCGTGCAGCCACTTCCAGAATTGCCTGATATACATCTAGGCCTATCATCTCCTGTCCGAAGCACAGAGGTCTGCCTACAAGAAAGCCTTTCACATGTTGAAACCATCCTGCATGCTCCATTTGCCACATAGCACGGCGGATACCAAATACATTAAGATCACAGGACTCCAGGAACCAGATGATACCATCTTCTTTATATTTCTCCTCAAAATCAGTTGTATGGTCATAACAGGTTCCTAATAAATTCACCAGACAATCCACACAGCCGCCAAGTAGTCTTCCGGAGAAAGAAAGTTCGGGGTTTTTATTGCCGACTGTCATTTTCTCTGCAGCCTGTGTTCCTGTACTCCCTAGGGTTTCACGTCCGTCATAGCAACGTAATACTCTTTTCTCCGTTACATGATAGGGCATCAGGGGGTTCTCTTCTCCTTTCAGAGATTCCTTCTCCCACTTGGGATAGCCCTGTAGGGTCAGCTGTTTGCCGGTAAGCAGTGCCATAGCATCTTTCACGGACTTGTGCCAGGGTTCCATACCAAAGGTGGCTGCACAAGGACCGTAGATGGCTGCCGTGTCACACATGGTCGCCAGCAAGTATGTCATGTTGGTATTATCAGAATAACCCATATACCACTTGGGATCGGCCTTGGCAATAGCTTCAAAATCCACATGATCCAAGATCTCGCACATCAGCTCTCCGCCGCCACAGGAAATCAGGCAGTCGTTATTCTCCGACAAATAGTATTCCGTCAGTTCCCGGCCACAAGCTTCGGGCGTATTGCTGATGCCGATTCCTTTCCCCTCATAGCAATTAGGACCAAGATCCAGATGATATCCTTGTCGTTTCCACTTTTTCTGTGCATTTAAAAATGCAGAATGATATGGTTCAATATTACAGCCAAAGGATGGTGCCACAAAACCTATGGTACCACCCTTAGGTAAGAAGTTTGCGTATTTCATACAATCTCCGTTTCCAGCGAAAGGTTAGGCCTCCCAGTTCATTTTATCAAAGATTGGAAAGCAATCAAAGGTTGCAAAATAATCTTTTGGGTTCTCAGCTCTACGGATCAATTCTACACTACCATCTTCTTTCAGAAGAAGCTCAGCTGATTTCAGTTTACCATTATAGTTGTATCCCATTGCAAATCCATGTGCACCGGTATCATGAATGGCGATGTAATCACCGATGGCAATCTTGGGTAACATGCGGTCAACAGCAAATTTGTCGTTATTCTCGCACAGGGAGCCGGTCACGTCGTATTTCTGATCACAGGGCATGTCTTCTTTGCCAAGCACTGTAATATGATGATAAGCCCCGTACATAGCCGGACGCATCAGGTTGACAGCACAGGCATCCACACCGATGTACTCCTTATGGGTGTGCTTCTCATGGAGCACCTGTGTCACCAGATGACCGTAAGGAGCCATCATGTATCGGCCAAGCTCTGTATAAATAGCTATGTCACCCATTCCTGCCGGCACCAGCACCTCTTCATAAACTTTACGCACACCTTCCCCGATGACCTTGATATCATTAGGCTCCTGATCGGGACGATAAGGAATGCCGATACCACCTGACAGATTGATAAAGGTGATGTGAGCACCGGTCTCCTCCTTCAGCTTCACTGCCAGTTCAAATAGTGTTTTCGCCAAAGTAGGATAATATTCGTTGGTCACAGTATTGCTGGCAAGAAATGCGTGGATACCGAAGTTTTCTACACCTCTCTCCTTCATGACCTTGAATCCTTCAAAGAGCTGCTCTGTGGTAAAACCATATTTGGCATCACCGGGATTATCCATGATATTGTTGCTGATGGAGAAATATCCACCGGGATTGTAACGACAGCTTAAGGTCTTGGGCAGATAACCGATGGTTTTCTCCAGGAAATCAATATGAGTAAAATCATCCAAATTGATGGTTGCTCCTAATTTCGCTGCGTATTCAAATTCGTGAGCAGGGGTATCGTTGGAAGAAAACATGATGTCCTCTCCCTTCACGCCCATTGCTTCACTGAGCATCAGTTCTGTCAAAGAGGAGCAATCGCAGCCACAACCGTAATCTCTCAAAATATCAATCAAAAAGGGATTGGGGGTAGCCTTCACAGCAAAATATTCCTTATATCCTTTATTCCATGCAAAAGCTTCCTTTAAGGCTTTGGCATTTTCACGAATTCCTTTTTCATCATAGATATGGAAAGGAGTGGGATATTTTTTTACGATCTCCTCAATCATTTCCTTTGTTACAAAAGCTTTCTTCTCCATTTTATCTTCTCCTAAACGTTTTCAATCTGCCAGTCAATGGGATCGATACCATGACTCTGCAAAAAGTTGTTGGTCTGGCTAAAAGGCTTACTTCCAAAAAATCCTCTGTATGCAGAGAGTGGACTAGGATGGGGTGCCTTCAAGATCAGGTGGTTAGGGTTGTTCAGCATACTTTCTTTCATCTGGGCCGGTCTTCCCCATAGTATGAACACAATAGGACGATTCTGTTCATTCAGCGCTCTGATGGCTGCATCTGTAAATTGCTCCCAACCTTTGCCATGATGGGAATTGGCCTGGTGTGCCCTGACCGTCAATACGGTGTTTAACATCAGTACCCCTTGCCTGGCCCATTTCACCAGGTAACCATTATTGGGAATATAGCAACCTAAGTCTTCGTGCAGTTCCTGATAAATATTCACCAGAGATGGGGGAATTTCCACATCCGGTTTTACCGAAAAGCACAGTCCATGTGCCTGGCCTACATTGTGATATGGATCCTGGCCGATGATGACTACCTTGACCTGACTTAAGGGTGTCAGATGAAAGGCCGTAAAAATATCATCAGCCGGGGGAAATACCTGTGTGGTATTGTATTCTTCTTTAACAAACTGAAAAAGTTTGGCGTAATATGGCTTTCTGAACTCCGGATTCAATGCGTTCAGCCAGTCATTTTGTATCATTCCCATATTATTCTCCTGTATTCTACATCACTTTATATCAGGCTGGCAGTACACTTCTCTAATCTTCTACAACCGTACAGAAACACCACGCTCACGCAGATATTCTTTTACCTGACGAATCTCCAGTTCTTTATAATGGAACAGGGATGCAGCCAGTGTTGCTTCCGCTTTGGCATCTACAAAGGCTTCGTAAAAGTGCTCTAAGGTGCCTGCGCCACCGGATGCAATGACCGGAATGGAAACCTGCTCAGCAATGGTTCTGGTCAGTTCCAGCTCATACCCTGCTTTGGTTCCGTCCGTGTCCATGCTGGTAAGAAGAATCTCTCCAGCCCCAAGCTTCTCAACCTCAATGGCCCATTCTACGGCATCCATGCCCATGTCAACTCGACCACCGTTTTTATATATATTCCATCCGCTGCCGTCAGGACGTTTTTTGGCATCAATGGCTACCACCACGCACTGACTGCCAAATTTATCTGCGGCATCGCTTATAAGTCTGGGATTCATGATCGCAGCAGAATTTATGGATATCTTATCTGCCCCCTCACGCAAAAGTACCTTGAAATCGTCCACAGTTCTGATACCGCCGCCTACAGTAAATGGTATAAATACCTTGCTGGCCACTTCACGTACCCATTCTAACTGGGTGGAGCGGGAATCGGAAGATGCAGTGATATCTAAGAATACCACTTCATCTGCCCCGGCTTTGTCATACGCCGCAGCAACCTCTGCCGGTTCTCCGGCATCCCGAAGATTTACAAAATTAACGCCTTTTACTACCCGGCCGTCTTTCACGTCCAGACAGGGAATAATTCTTTTTGTATGCATCTTATTTCTCCTCCTTTGTAAGTGCGATAAAATTACTGAGGATTTTCATGCCCACTTCTGAACTCTTCTCTGGGTGGAACTGGCATGCAAACACATTATCTTTTTCTACAGATGCCTGAATAGGAACTCCGTATTCTGTGGCTGCTTTCACTATGGATTCATCCTCTGCCTGCAGGTAATAGGAGTGCACAAAATACACATAGGAATTCTCTTCAATTCCTGCGTAAAGTCTTCCTACATTAGGGTATGTCAGGGAATTCCAGCCGATATGAGGAATTTTAATGCCCTCACCATCCGGTATTCTTACTATTTTCCCCTTTAAAATACCAAGTCCTTCTACACCGGGACTTTCTTCACTGCTTTCAAATAATAACTGAAGTCCCAGACAGATTCCAAGAAAAGGAGTATCGCTGTCAGCCACTTGATGAATTACATCTATCAGCCCATATGTATGAAGCTTGTCCATGGCATCACCGAATGATCCTACTCCAGGCAAGATCACACCATCTGCACCCAGTATGGTCTCCGCGTCCCTTGTCACTACTACATCTTCACCTAAAGCAATCAATGCTTTTTCTACACTTTTTATATTACCAGCATCATAATCAATTATTGCAATCATATCTTCCGCTCCCTTCACTTTAACAGTTTACCACATAGACGCGAGCCAGTCTACAGCATTTTCAGAAATTGATATCCCTTTTTCTTTTAATTCTTCCGTCAATTGATACAAATTTTTGTTCACACGTATAAAATCGGCCTTCTGATTAAAATATCCAATCTTTTCAAAAGGAAATCTGATGACACTTGGACACTGCATGCCTACTCCAAGCTCCAGAATACAAAGTTTTTTATTCAAGGTACCCTGCAGCCACTTGGTGTATTTCTGCCACTGGTCTAAATAGCCTCTCTCATCGTAATTCTCTGTGTAAATATTATTGAGTATCCTATTGCTGCCACATTTGGGGCAATCTCCTAAATTTAAGTCCTCTTGTGGATCCTCCATATATTTTACGATATGAGCCCTATCTTCCTCTGTCAACAGCAACGGAGCCTCTGTACAATTTCCACCATTCCTACACTGCATTTTCAGACTTCCACCGCAAGGAGCAACTACTCTGCCTTCTTTAAATCCGGCGTCCCATACATAATCATTGGTAGCTATCGATACCAAAAAATAATTCTTATCCTTAATCAACTCAGCAAGATTACTCATTGCATGTTCTATCTTATGATTATCTTCGTATTCGTCAGCAAAATGTCGATTCAAGGAGGGGATCAGCCAATCCTGCCCCGTTGCTTCCAATTTCTCTCTAACTTCATTATATTGCGGTATTTGCTTAAGACAACGCTCACTATCGAATTCTTCTCCAACACCAACTAAAACTAAATCCGCGCTTTGAATTATATTCTTGATTCGATCTTTCATATTATCTTAACCTCTTAACATCTCTGATATCCATATATAACAAAAAAGAGTAGGTTGACACTACTCTTCAAAAAGGTTCATACCTTCAAAACCGAACATTGAATTCTCTTAAACTTACAAGTCATCTTTCCAGCCTTCAGGATAAGCCCTCAACCGATTAGTAAATATCAGCTGAACACATTGCTGTGCTTACACCTTATTCCTATCTACCTCGTCGTCTTCAAGGGGTCTTAGACATACGTCTGGATATCTCATCTTGAGGGGGGCTTCACGCTTAGATGCCTTCAGCGTTT
>JAZQGM010000087.1:0-27464 GCA_045540075.1 Acetatifactor sp.
ACTGTTTTTTTTGAAAAATATTTTTTCCAATACATAATGCCTCCCCCTTCCTTAATTGGTGCCTTTATAAACGCCTACGAACTGGTTATTCTTGTTGACACTTTCACTTAACCACTGATCGTTTACTCTCTTATTATAGAAAGTAACAATATTCTGTGTGGAATCAGCTACCAAGGTAATATCCTGTGTGGAATCAACCTCTTCTTTATATCCACTATCAGTCGTCTGATATCTCCAGTTGTTCTGCTCTGTCACTGTGTATGAGCCAATTGGTAAGTCAGCCAACGTGACTGTTTTACTGATATAGTTACCTTCTGGAATATTGACAACTACCGTTAAACTAAATCCTTCCGTATTGGTTCCTTTAATACCATTAACTTCAAAGATAAAGTTCTGGTTCTCTTTTACCGGCTCTTGCAACATTTTTTGAATTTTTAAATCGGATATACCTAATTCAAACAATGCGTAGTAGGTGGCTGCTTCATAACCAAGCTTCTCCACATCACTGCTGTCGTAGTCCTTTGTCTTCTGAGGAGTAATGTGACCATCGCTCACCCAGCTTTCTTCTACCGGTGTCGTACAACCCTCGTCAATATACCAACCTACAAAACGGTAACCATCATTCGCAGTAGGTGTCGATCCTGACGCATTTCCGCCAAAAACCTTTAATATCTCGGTTGCCGGACTGACAGTTCCTGCACCTGCCGGAGCAACTACCACATAATTGATTGTGACTTCCTGCTCGGTGTAGTAGAAGATGCGGACGTTCTTTGAAGCTGTAGAGCCGTCTTCAATCTGGATAGTCATTGCAAGGGCATCATCACTACAGGTATAACCCGGAATATTCTTCGAATTCTGCGTTACCTGAGAACCGTAGCGATCCATTCCGGTTACAGAATCTGCAAGAACAGCGTTAGTTCCCTGCTCCAGGAAGCGGAACTCATAGGGGTATAAGTTGCGGTTATAGTATAGTTCCAGAATAAGTCCTTCTGCTGTTACTGTTCCAGTTACTTTACCTGCCTCTGCTGTTACAGCTACATCGTTTGCAGTTGCATGGTCATAGGTATAACCGGAGATTATCAATACATCTGTGCTGTATGTATCACTAATAATACCATTCAAATCAGTAGAAGACTGATATTCTGTATACCCATCACCTTCTGCATTCTGAATGTAATGAATAATCTGGACAGGTGCATGAGTATCATCCTTCACATACCAGAAAATGATGACATTCTGTGTTTCGTCAACAGAGAGTACCAGGCGCTTTTGATAGGCGTCGGGCATGTAACCGGTTATAGGCTCAAAGGTCTCAGTAATAACAGCATCTCTTGTCTTAGCCTGTTTTTCTTCGTGTAATACCGTATTTGTCTCATATTCCAGATATTTTACAATATACTGCACTTCCTCCTTCGGAACATAAACAAAGATAAATTCATTCTTTGTCGGATCCTCAATATCAATAGTAAGAGAATGACTATTGGTCTTCGGAAAATATCCAGACTGATAGCCTTCATTTAATTCACTTCCGGACTTTGCTTCAAAAGTTTTTGTGGTACCAGCCAATGCAGAACCTACTGTATCGGTTGCTATGGTTTTTCCATCTTCTGTCTGATAATGAATTGTATAACTCATCAGAACATTAGAACTCCACTTCGCATAGAGATCTAAATTCTTAGTGACAGGCATAGAAAAGTCAAAGGCTTTCTCAGTATCTCCGTCCATATAAAACCAACCGACAAATGTGTACTCTCCTCTGGTAGGATTGTCTGGTTCAATCGCGGTGTTTCCATGGTCAACAATTTCAGTCTCACCAATCTGATTGGTGTTATTCTCCATGTCAGTGACAGTGGGATAAACTCTAACATTGTGAGTCGTTGGAACCCATCGAGCATACAAAGTTAAATTATTTGCGGGCATAGTAGTCTTGATGGTCTCCCCATTATCATCAGTGGTAGTAAATTCAAACTTGGTATCTCCATAGAAAGGAGATGAATACCATCCGTCAAAGATATAAGCTCCCTCTTCAAGATCATCTGGATACTCAGGTACAAAATTAGCTCCAGAGATATCTTGTTGATAAAGATATGTGCCTCCTCTACCCGCAACCGTGTCACCATTGTTGCTGAACGTCAAAGTATAGCTGTTACGAGTGTAATACAGATAGGTTAAATATGCATCTGCATTGTTGTTCCAATTAAAATCAGGAACACCGCTATCTCGCTGAGTAAAACCTGTAATCGGGTAATAATCCTCTTCATATGTCAATGAAAGTCCGGAGCCGTTTACAGTTGTTGAATCATATTCATAATAGGTCTTCCCGTTATCAGTTCGAGTTGTCAGACCAGTTGTATCCATATCAGGAAGAACTTCTAAATAATAGTACCAGGTATACGTTGATCCACTCCAAAGGGTTGCTGTCATAGTAATATTTTGGCCTGGCATTTTCTCCAAAAATGAATAGTACTTACTAGTAACACTAGATTGGAATACGTACCCTTGATCGAGCATAGACTTGATGGGATCCGTTGTCCATGTAGATGTTATATCAGCGTCATACTTTGCAGTTACAGTGTAAGTATAGGTATAACACTCATCACTGTGTTTGTGTGCCGAAAGGCCTAGATTACAGCAGTTATCAAGATGACCCCAATGTAATATGCCAGTTCCACCATATTTGCAACAATTATCACTATGTGTATGCTCCGCCTCATTACATGTAATAGTCTCGCCGATTACATTAGGGAAAGTGAGCGTATATTCATTCCTGCTAAAATACACATTCACAACCGTAGATCCATCACCCTTGATAACAACATTCTCGTCGGCATGTGAATAGATAAAATGTTCACTATCTCGACCAGTAAAGTTAGTATTAGCATAACTGGAACCATTAACTTTAGAACCTGCAGCAACAGATATATCTTCCAAAACCCCCGCCTGAGAGTAACCGTCATCATTTGCATTTTCATACCAGAAAACAACATCATAAGTTACATTTCCAGCTGTCCACTGTGCCTTAAAGGAAGTATTATCAGCAGGCATGGTAGCAGGAATTGTACCGTTCCAACCATTAAAGGTATAACCAGCCCTGGTAGGAGTTCCAATTTCAATCCGAGCACCATAACGCGCATAAATAGGCTCCACACCATATCCGCCATCTAAATCAAAAGTCATCAGATAATAATAACGATCATAGTAAATCTCTACCACCGTAGACCCATCCGCTGCAATTGCAGTGGTGGTATCATAAAGCAAGGAGTAAAAGCCTTCATAAGATTTCTCAAGCCCTTCACCAACAGGATCTTCTGTATAACCCGTCTTATTATCTCGATCTACTTCTGTGTAATTATCATCGTTCAGATTCTGCTGATAATGCACAACTGTATAATCTACCAGAGCAGCAACATATGTAACTGTAACTGTTTTATTTCCATCAATATTAGAATAATTCAACGCAACACTTGCCTGGTCAGGAGTATATCCAAGAACAGTAGGGCTAGTAACTGTCTGCGTAAAGTTACTTCCCGCAGCCACGTTCGCCGTCCAAGGATTTGCAGCCTGCTTACCATCAGCAAAAATATAATTTATTACAATACTATAAGTTGCAGGAATCTCCGCTGTTTCATTGGCAGCTGCAACTCCATAAACAGCCTGTGTTGTCGCACGCTGCACATTAAATGTGGCATATTGCTGTGTTACCGTTTCTTCAGCATCATTCCCTGATACCTCCGACTCATTTTCTGACACATCAGCACCGCTTTCATCAGCTTCCTCTTCCTGATCTCCGTTTTCACTTTCAGGCGAAGTACCTGTCTGCGACACACTAGCAGCATACGCCACTGTCACACTAACTTCCTGACTACACAGTTCCCCTGCATCACTTACCACCTTGCAGCGAACCTTCGTAACACCATCAGCCAGCAGATTTGCAACCATTGCATACGACAAGTCTATCGAAGCATCTGTTTTACCCTCGATATTCACCCAGAGGTCACCATATGCGAGAATCTGCCACTGATAAGCCAGTTCCTCAGATGCAGAAGTAGCAGCCGTCAATTCCACCTTTTCATTCTGTGGAAGTACGACAGCTTCTATTATATTGCCATTATGATACACAGCGAGCTGTTCCAGGTTCTCCGTTGCCCTGGTATTCATCGCCGGTAAAAACTTAAAAATCATAGCAGCGCAAAGCACAATTGCTAATACCTTTTTCACTTGCTACACCTCCCTAATCCTGCGGCCAGCCTTCGGCTTCCATTACACTGTCACCGTTATTAGCCGTCTGTACTGCCTGTACAGAAATCACGATATTAGCTGTAGAATTCTGATATTCATTGCCCATACTCGCATTAAAATCTACTGTTTCCATAAACAATCCGGTTGCTTCTCCGGAGGCTACCGGAGTTTCGTAATAATAGTAACCGTCACCACCGTCTACCCAGCCAGTATGTACCTCAAAGCTCATTACTGGCGTGTTATCATCTTCAAATACGATAGGTAATTGCACACCGTCTGACGCGGATATGGAGGACTCCACTTTTATACGAATCCACGCTTCAGCCGCGCCTGTATTTTCAACATGAACCATCTTATATACTGATGTTGCGGGCATGACACCATGGATTCCTTCTTCCGGGAAATCAACCAGTGAACCTGTTTCATCTTTTGTTTTTTCTACCAACTCAATACCTACGCCACCGGAGGTAATAACGTTGTGGGCTGTTTCCTCCGCGGTATAGTATGCGAGGGTTCCTGACACAGTAATAGCCATACAAATCGCTATAACTGCCAACAATAACGTTTTCTTTTTCATATCGCAATTCTCCTCTCAGCAATATCGTTACGCCGAACGCTGTTTATCATCATAATTCAAGATCATTCACTGACCATATGAGAACACCCGAGGTTATCTTCGGATATTCTCATATGGCCAGCCCTCTTGCAGAGGGCTGACTTAAAAGTTTAACTTTTTAGCCTTAAGATTAAGGAGCTACGTTGCTGTCAGCGGTTGTATCGATTCCAGTTTCAGCAACCCATTTAAGTACGTTTTCAGCAGTAGCTTTGCCAAAAGCAGTATCCAGAGCAGTTGCAGCATCGTCAAAGCCTTCTACCTGAACAGCCTGAGAAATTGCAATAATATTGAACTCAGTTCCAACCAGCTCAGACCACTCATTATCAGCGGTAGGATCCAGGAAAATCTGCATCAAGCTAGGATCAGAGGTGGCACCGGCTGCCAGAGCGGTATTATAGGTACAGACTGCTACAGAGTAAGTAACTTCATCAACAGTAACCTGAACTTCGCTGCCATCATCATTGGTCTGCCATACTCTGTACTGACCATCAGAATCACAATACATACCATGAATCTTTTCGCAGATTGCATTGTCAGCAGTATTCTCCATCAGGATGATAGTACGCACATAAGCATCACGAGTACCGGTATTAGTCACAGTAATAACCTTATCAATTTCATTCTCAACTGTTGTGTCAAAAGCATCGAACTTGTTTCCATTGGGGGAATTGATAACCTCTTTATCATAAGCCAACTCACCATTGTAAACAGCAGGGATCAGATCCAGCTTATCTTCATAAGCTGTGTTATCACGCTTGGTTTCGTTCTGCACGATGGTAACATTACCAACAGTCATAACATTGACGTCTTTATCAGCGTCAGTAAAATAAGCCAGAGTTCCTCCGACCATAGCAACAGCTGCAAGGCAGCCTGCTAAACAAAGAGATAAAAGTTTCTTTTTCATAGTAATAATTCCTTTCTTGATGTTAATAATTTATGTATTTTTTAGAACTAATTAATTAGATGGTACTGCTATGTCCCATGCCTCAGCAGCTGTATCAACATTATCCTTCTGAACAGCATAAGCAACAAATGTCAATGTAGGTTTTGTAGCTTCTGTAAGCGCATCAAAATCTGCCTTTTCTACAGTATCTAATACAGTAACCTTATCACCTGCAAGTACCTGATAAGGATTCTCACCTGTACCCGCTTCTGCTACTTCCGCACTTACCTCACGATACCATACAGTCACCTTTTCAGTTCCATCATACGTTTCAAGAGGTGTCCATCCATCTGCAACATTATAAGTCATAAAGTCATCAAAATTATCTGATTCCGTAATTTGTACAAAGAGCCAACATGCCTCTGAGTCAGCCAGAACCCCTACTACTGGATCCTTGTCAATGTCATTGCCAGGTACCATTTTGAATTCAGTTATTGTTTCAGTTAAAGTAATTTCAATGTCACCCCAAGTAAATGTATTGACAACTGGATCTGTGCTTGTAGAAATCCAAGCAATTGTTCCACCAATTACGCATCCCATAGTAAGAACTACAGCCATAAGTACTATAATCGCTTTTTTGTAATTACCAACTTTATTCATACCAACTATCCTCCGTTACTTTATTCTCCTTGCACAGCAGCCCATGCACCAGATGCATTATCTTCAAAACCATCAGCCTGAATAGCATAAGCAGTTACTACAATTTCTGCATCTGCATATGTTTCAAGAGCCATAGCTTCTACATCGCCACTTACTGTGAAACTATCAAATATTGTCAGATCAGTGGTATTAGGGTTTTTGTCACCCTCTGTCTCAATTGGTGATTCCCATAGTTTCCAATAAACGCCTTCACCTTCTAACTCAGTCCAGCCATAATTAACTATCTGTTCTTCGATAGTTTCTTCATCAGCTTCTGTTGCAACTTCAATGTCAGAAATGCCATTCTCTACCTTTACAAAGATATAACAAGCTTCACTCTCATTGTTAATATGAACTGTAGGATCCTTAGTATAAGTATGACCCGGAACCAGTTTGTAGGTGTTTGCATCAACGCGGGGAGCTTCTGAAATTTCAACTTTTTCCCCTTCTGAATTGACAGTATCACCGTCCAAATTAACTTTTGCCTCGTCTAAACCTTCTTCCAGATCACCATCACCAAAAGTTACTTTACCAACAGTAAAAGTGTTTGTAACAGAATCTTCCGAAGTCAAATATGCCATTGTTCCAAACACAGATGTTGCGACGAGCAGTACCGCACAGAGTGAAAGGAGCAATGCTTTGTTTCTTGTTTTCATCTCGAAAACCTCCTTCTAATTTTTTTATATAGGGAGCCTTGCGGCATTGCCCTCATCATAATGAACTATCAGATCGCTTCTCTTTCTTGTCATCCGACAATAAGTCCGGCAACAGCACAAGTAGCAAAAGCACAGCACCAACTGAGATTGCGATATAAGTTCCGGGGGGATTTTGTATGTAGTTGGCCACGTAGCCCAGATATGGAATAGAAAAGACTGGTGTCCCTATTACATTTTTATAATGGACCAGGCTCCCGTCCACTGCGTCATTCGCATCCCCCTTTGTTTTGAAACGAATCACAGTTGCATCATTTTCATCGGGAACCACTTCTACTACTCTGTGTGTCGCCACCAGGTCTTCATCCAGCATAAAGGTGATGACCTGACCGGACTTGATTTTGGTATGATCTACCTCTTTTACATAGAGTAGCGAACCGGTATGGTAGGTGGGTTCCATGGAACCTGACAGGACTGTATACACATGGAGTCCGGCCAGTCTGGCTCCTACCAGCGCCAGAGCTAACAGCACTACAATTGTTACCAGAATCGTAATAAACAGATTCCAGATTTTCTTTATTCTGTTCATATCATATGCCTGCCTAACTGTATGCCCTTTTCTGCCCGTGGATTGTTTACATCCTCTTTCTGAATCCTCAGGTCGATCACAAACACCGCAGAAAGCGCCAACATCAATGTCCATGAGATACTTGCCTTGCCATTCTCGATTTCTGAAATGTGCCTTTGGGTAGTACCCACGGCATCTGCCAGCTCACTTTGTTTTAAGCCGATCATCTTTCTGAAATATCTGAGATTTTTGGCATAATACTTGCAAGTTCTCACTCTTTCTTCTTGGGATGGCAGGAGATTCTTTTGCACTTGACTCTTCCCCCTTCCGTATTCTTTCGCAGAGTTGTATACTCTGCGAAAGTCAAAATGCCATCTTTTAATTAATTTACACTGTTAGTTTATCACTTATGCCGTATGAATGCAAGCTATTTTTTGAGAAAATTTGTGTAATTTATTTAAGAAACCCGGAAATGATATTTGTAATATGGCAATAATTTTTCGAAAATATGCCATAAGCCGTCATATAAGCCGTCAGGCGTACCCCCCTCTAATGCTCTATTTTACTGGGTTTTGAATGATTTCACAGAATAATATTCTAACCTATCGCCGTCAAAATTCAAGACCGCTTTCTTAAGAATGCTTATATTATCAGGGTTTCGGGCCGGTTTTTCGTAGAGTATACAACTCTGCGAAATTTTTACACAATTTATTTAAGTAATCTAAAAAAAGCCTTATCTATAGCTTTTAAACTACAGATAAGGCATATTTTTATGGGGTTATTTTTATTTTTCCCACTTTTTTTTACATTCTTCCAAAAGTTCCAGAATAGCAATTGTTTCTTCCATAGGAATCAGTTTGCTCTGGGTCTTGCCCTGAGCGATGCACTCCATGGCTTCTATGGCTTCATATTCATAGCCACTGATCAGGAAGGAACCGTCGAAGGTCTCCTTGGGCTGACCATTCCAATCCTCCAGCACCACGTGCTGTGCCTGGAAGAAGAATTCGTTCTGAATCAGGATTCTGCCCTCTGTTCCCTGAATGTACAGGGAAATCTGGCGCTCATGGGACACACCGCTGGTGATGGATGCGAAGGCACCTTTTTCGTAGAGCAGCTGGATACTGTCCATGATGTCGATGTCATCACCGCCTATGACGGCCAGTGCATTGATGTTCTTGGGCTTATATCCCATCAGAGCACAGGTGTACATCAGCGGGTAGATTACCAAGTCAAACAGGACGCCACCCTGATTGCGGTTCTTGACCAGGCGGTGGTCTCTGCCTCCCAAGGTATAAAATCTGGCTTCTACAGCTTGAATTTCTCCCAGCTTTCCTTCTTTATTCCATTCCATGATCTTACGGAACACGGGCTGGCATTTGGTCCAGAGAGCTTCCATGAGAAATACGTTCTTTTCCTGAGATAGGACATAGAGCTCTTTGGCCTGTTCTGAGCTCTGGGTCAGAGCTTTCTCGCACAGGACATGCTTGCCGGCATTCAGGCAGAGCTTCACATTCTCATAGTGACAGGCAATGGGGGTGGCTATGTAAATAATGTCTACCTGCGGATCCTGTACCAGCTCTTCATAACTGCCATAGCAGGCGGTGGCGTCATATTTAGCACCAAATTCTGTTGCTTTCTCCTGATTGCGGGAGGCTACTGCATAGATTTCAGCCTGCTCTAATTCCTTTAACATGTTACAGAAGACGCCGGCGATACGACCGGTTCCCATAATGCCCCAACGTGTTTTCTTCATGATGATATTCCTCTCTTATATATGTAAACTAATCGGCGGTTTCGGCTTATTCTTACTCCGAGCACTGGTCTTGCCTTCCAGCTTGATCTCCCCTGCAGCCAGCAGTGAACGCTTGGTAAGTGCGGGTCCGATCAACTCATACACAAGCACACTGAACAATACCACGTTCCTGACCATAGCACCGTCTGACAGGCTTGCTGCAGTCAGGGACATGCCCAGGGCCACACCAGCCTGAGGGAACAGGGTGATTCCCAGATTTTTAATGATCCTCTTGCTACACTTGGTCAAGGTACAGCTACCATAAGCACCGCTGTATTTACCCAGGCATCTGGTAATGATATAGATTACACCAATCAGAAGAACCATGGGATTACTCAATATCTGAAGATCCAGCTCTGCTCCGGAGAGTACAAAGAACAGGATATTCAAAGGCACTGTCCAGCCGTCTACACGGTTCATCAATTCTTCCGAAGTCTCACAGACATTGCAGAATACGGTACCGGTCATCATACATACCAAAAGCAGGGAGAATCCACAATGGATGCCTCCGATTTCAAATTTTAACATAGACAGACCTACTGTAAGCATCACAAACGCCACAGAAAGGGACATACGTTTACTCCTGGAATGGAAAAAGATTTCCAGATAATTCAGAAGTAATCCCATAACAGCACCCAATGCCAGTGACAATACGATTTCCACGATGGGCTCCACGATCATACCGGTGACACTGACGCTTCCCATTTCAATAGCATTGGCAATCCCCATGGACACTGCAAATAAAATCAGACCTACCGCATCATCGATGGCAACCACCAACATCAGAAGGCTGGTCAAAGGACCCTCTGCCTTATACTGCTTTACTACCATCAATGTGGCTGCCGGTGCAGTGGCAGATGCAATGGCACCCAGCACTATCGCTGCCGGAAGGGAGATGATGGAGGGAAAAGCCAGATGCAGAAGGATCAAAGCAATATCCACCACCACTGTGGTGACAACTGCCTGCAGGATACCTACAATAATCGCCTGCCTTCCCATATGCTTCAATTGTGTCAGCCTGAATTCATTACCAATGGTAAAAGCAATGAAGCCCATGGCTACCTGTGTGATCACACTAATGGATTCTACCTGTTCCAGTGTATTAAATCCCATACCGGGAATATGTAATGCGCCGAGACAATAGGGTCCTAACAATAAACCTGCTACCAGATATGCGGTTACAGCAGGCAGATTCAACTTCTTGGCTACACGGGACATCAGAAGGCCGCCGATGATAGCAAGAGCTAAGCTGATAACTAAAACTTGCATGTCTAAACACTCCTTTGATTTTATCAAAAACATATGCATAATACCACTTTAATTATCAATTATCAAGTGCATTTTTTACCAAATTAAAAGAAACTCAATGATACAAAATCAAGCGGATTGCATATATCCGCTTGATTTATTTTATCAATCTTTATTCTTCTACAGAAATATCCTCCACAGCATCATCCACGTTCTCAAATTCTTGGTCGCCGTTGGATACTTTCTCTCTGACCTTTGCAATCTGCGCTACTTTCACGCCTTCATTCAGGTCTATTAATTTCACACCGGAGGTAATTCTTCCGTAGGTACTGATGTCCTGCGCACGCAGTTGGATAATAATACCTTCCGTGGTGATCATCATGATCTCATTTTCATCAGTAACTGCCTTGACACCTACTACATCACCTGTCTTCTCAGTGATCTTATAGCACTTCACGCCTTTACCGCCACGCTTCTGGATGGTAAATTCCTCCATAACTGTACGCTTGCCCATTCCGTTTTCTGATACTACCAGCAGGGAATCACCCTGGTTACTTAACTGCATACCTACGATTTCATCGCCGGAATCTAAGTTCATACCGATGACACCCATGGAAGAACGACCGGTAGGACGCACATCTTCTTCCTTAAACAGGATACACATACCCTGTTTGGTCACAAGAAAGATTTCACTATCCTTGTCTGTAGTTTTTACTTCTATCAATTCATCATCATCCCTAAGATTGACAGCTGCAAGACCATTTTTACGGACATTGCAAAATTCCATCAGTGAAGTTTTCTTCACCGTTCCCTTTTTGGTAACCATAAAGAGATTTTTACTTTCATCATATTCCTTAATGGGAATCATTGCAGTGATCTTCTCACCGGGACTAAGCTGCAACAGGTTAATAATGGCTGTACCTCTGGCAGTTCTGCCGGCCTCGGGAATTTCATAAGCCTTGATCCTATACACTCTTCCCAGGTTGGTGAAGAAGTTCAGGTAGTGGTGGGTATTGGTCATCAGCAGATCCTCGATGTAGTCATCTTCAATGGTCTGCATGCCTTTGATACCCTTACCACCTCTATTCTGGGCCTTGAAATTATCTACGGTCATACGCTTGATATAACCCAGGCTAGTCATAGCGATAATGGTATTCTCTCTGGGAATCAAATCTTCCATGGAGATATCCAACTCATCAAATCCAATCTTACTTCTTCTGTCATCTCCAAATTTATCGGCAATAAATGTCATTTCTTCTTTGATCACACCTAATAACAGCTTTTCATCTGCCAAGATTGCTTTCAACTCCCCGATGCGCTGCTGCAGTTCCGCATGCTCATTTTCCAGCTTCTCTCTTTCCAGACCTGTCAGTGCTTTCAAACGCATATCTACAATGGCCTGCGCCTGCACATCAGTCAGTTCAAAACGCTCTATCAACCGCTCCTTAGCAATCTGGGTATTTTGGCTACTTCTGATGATACTGATCACTTCATCAATAAAATCAAGTGCCTTTAAGAGTCCTTGTAAAATATGGTCTCTTTCCTCAGCTTTGTTCAGATCATACTTTGTCCTTCTGGTTACCACTTCTTCCTGATGTTTCAGATAATGCTTCAACATATCAAGAAGGCTCATAACCTTAGGTTCATTATTTACCAGCGCAAGCATGATCACGCCGAAGGTATCCTGCAGTTGTGTATGCTTATAGAGCTGATTCAGAATCACATTGGCATTAGCATCTCTGCGAAGTTCTATCACAACTCTCACACCTTCACGGTTGGACTCATCTCGGATATCAGTGATACCATCTATTTTTTTCAGCTTCACCAGTTCTGCAATCTTCATGATCAGGTTGGCTTTGTTCACCATATAAGGAAGCTCTGTGGCTATGATCTGGCTTTTTCCGTTTGGCAATGTCTCGATATTGGTCACTGCACGCACTCTGACCTTGCCGCGGCCGGTGCGGTATGCTTCCTCACATCCTCTGGTTCCCAGAATTAGACCGCCTGTAGGAAAATCAGGTGCTTTTACAACCTCAAGAACCTCTTCAATATCCGTATCCCTGTCCTCATTTACCCTATTATCAATGATTTTTACTACAGCATTCACAACCTCACGCAAGTTGTGAGGAGGGATATTGGTAGCCATACCAACTGCGATACCTGTGGTACCATTTACTAAAAGGTTGGGATAACGGCTGGGCAAAACCACAGGCTCTTTCTCCGTCTCATCAAAGTTCGGTACAAAGTCAACGGTGTCCTTATTGATATCAGCCAGAAGTTCCATGGAAATCTTACTTAGTCTGGCTTCTGTATAACGCATGGCCGCAGCACCATCACCGTCCATGGAACCAAAGTTACCGTGACCATCGATCAGAGGATAACGGAAAGACCAATCCTGAGCCATATTTACCAATGCACCATAGATGGAACTATCACCGTGAGGATGATATTTACCCATAGTATCACCGACGATACGGGCACTCTTACGGTGAGGCTTATCCGGACCGTTGTTTAACTCTATCATAGAATAAAGGACACGTCTCTGAACAGGTTTCAGACCGTCTCTTACATCGGGAAGTGCGCGGGAGGCGATAACGCTCATGGCGTAGTCGATGTAGAAGGTTTCCATACGCTCCTTTAAGTCTACCTCATGGATTTTGTCTATCTCCACATTCTTATCAAAAATATTGTCATTCATTAAAATTTAACCTCTTGTAGTTATTTTAAATATCCAGATTTTTAACGAACTTGGCGTTCTCTTCGATGAAGTCTCTTCTAGGTTCAACTTTATCACCCATGAGAGTAGTAAATGTTAAATCTATTTCGGAAGCCATTTCTTCATCGTAGGTTACGCGGAGTAAAATACGTCTTTCAGGATCCATGGTGGTTTCCCATAACTGGTCAGCGTCCATTTCGCCCAGACCCTTGTAACGCTGGATTTTGTTGTTTTGGTCACGGCCTACTTCTTGGAGGATTTTGTCAAGTTCTTCGTCGCTGTAGGCATACCATACTTTTTTATTTTTCTCTAGTTTGTAGAGAGGCGGTTTGGCCAGGTATACGTGACCTTGTTTTATCAATTCCGGCATAAAGCGGTAGAGGAATGTTAAAAGCAAAGTACTGATATGGGCACCGTCCACGTCAGCATCGGTCATGAGGATAATTTTATCGTAGCGTAGTTTGGAGATATCAAAATCTTCATGAATGCCAGTGCCGAAGGCTGTGATCATGGCTTTTATCTCGGCATTGGCGTATATTTTGTCCAATCTGGCTTTTTCTACGTTTAGTATTTTACCTCGCAGAGGTAAAATAGCCTGGGTGGCACGGCTTCTTGCGGTTTTGGCACTACCGCCTGCGGAATCTCCCTCTACAATGTATATTTCACAATTTTTGGGATCCTTGTCGGAGCAATCTGCCAATTTACCCGGGAGGGTCATGCTGTCAAGGGCTGTCTTTCTTCTGGTCAGCTCTCTGGCTTTTCTGGCGGCTTCCCTGGCCCGCTGGGCCAGAATGGATTTCTCGCAGATTATTTTAGCTACAGAAGGATTCTGCTCCAGGAAGTAGGTAAGCTGTTCGCTGACGATACTATCTACGGCACTTCTGGCTTCGGAGTTACCCAACTTCTGCTTGGTCTGACCTTCAAACTGAGGATCTTCTATCTTGACACTGACGATAGCTGTCAGACCTTCTCTGATATCTTCACCGGTTAGATTCTGCTCGCTATCCTTTAACAGCTTAGAACTTCTGGCATAATCATTAAAGGTCTTAGTCATGGCATTACGAAAGCCCATCAGATGCATACCACCTTCCGGTGTATTAATATTATTTACAAAGCTGAATACACTTTCATTGTAAGAATCATTGTGCTGAAATGCCACTTCCACATACACATTATTCTTATTACCTTCAAAATAAAGTATATTTTCATACAGAGGTTCTTTACTCTTATTCAAGTAAGTAACAAATTCCTTGATACCTCCTTCATAATAGAACTCGATCACCTTCTGCTTCTTGCCGTTTTCCAATTTTACAGTGTGAAGAACACCTATTTTTCCGCCGGTTTTGCCTTTCTGGGCATCACTTATATTAGATGCATCTTCAGTTAATTTTTCACCGTCATCTTCTTCATTGAATATTTTAGATTTTTCATCTGCTGAAAGCTTCTGATCTTCTTCTGCTCTTCTCAAAATTTCACTGATCTGCTGATTTTGCAGCTCTTTTTCAGCCTCCGAAAGATTCTCCACATCAGTGTTTAACAAATAACCATCTTCAATTGTCTCTTCTTCCTCTGTCCTGGAATCTCTTAAAATAATTCTCAGTCCTTTGGTCAGGAAAGCCATTTCACGTAAACGTCTCTTTAATATTTCAAAGTCATAGATTGTAGTTTCTGTAAAAATAGTCTTATCCGGCAGGAAAGATACTGTTGTTCCTGTTTTATCAAGGCTGCAGGTACCAATTACCTTCAGAGGATAGCATACATGCCCCCTCTCATATCTCTGCTTATATACCTTTCCATCCTGACATATTTCTACTTCCAACCAGTCAGAAAGAGCATTTACTACAGATGCACCTACACCATGCAGACCACCTGATACCTTATATCCTCCACCGCCAAACTTTCCGCCCGCATGAAGAATCGTAAATACTACTTCTACAGCGGGAATACCTGCCTTTTTATTAATACCTACAGGAATACCACGACCATTATCTACAACTGTGATAGAATTATCTTCATTAATGGTTACATCAATGGTATCACAATAGCCGGCCAAAGCCTCATCAACTGCGTTGTCTACGATTTCATAGACCAGATGATGTAAGCCTCTGCTGGAAGTAGTACCGATGTACATACCCGGCCTTTTGCGCACAGCTTCAAGACCTTCCAGAATCTGAATCTGGTCGGCACCATACTCTTGCTCCACTGTTGTATTTGATCTTATTTCTTCACTCATCTATAACTTCCCTTTCCTGTCATATCTATACAGTATCGTTATAAAGCATTGTTGACACAACTTACCTTACCCTCAGTCACCTTATAGACACGATTAATTTCAAACCTATTATTCACAAACTCTTCCAGACCTGTACAAGTGATGATAGTCTGAATATCACCCATCACAGACAACAATAATTGCTGTCTGCTGCTGTCAAGTTCCGATAATACATCGTCCAATAAAAGAACCGGCGTATCGTTGGTTATCTTTTTTACAAGCTCTATCTCTGCCATCTTTAGAGAAAGTGCAGCCGTTCTTTGCTGTCCCTGTGAACCATACTTTCTGGCATCCACACCATTTATCATAAATGAAAAATCATCTCTGTGAGGTCCCACAGAAGTCATTTTCAGCTTCATGTCACGGTCCATATTGATAAAAAGCTTATTATAAAAATCTTCTATAGAGGTATCCGGCTCATATTTGATCACAAGCTCTTCCTTACCTCCCGAGAGCTTCTTATGTATCTCATAAATAATGTCATTCAGCTGTTTGATAAAAAACTTTCTTCTCTCAATGATCTTACTTCCATATGCCACAAGCTGCATATCCCACACAGATAAAGTCTCTTTCAGACCGGAACTCATATACATATCTTTCAGTAATTTATTACGCTGATTCACGATCTTATTATAATTATTTAAATTATAAAGATACACATTGTCCAACTGACAAAGCTCCATATCTACGAAACGTCTTCTCTCAGCAGGCCCATTTTTAATGATTCCTAAGTCCTCCGGTGAAAAAAACACCACATTACAAAGACCAAGTAAATCAGCAGCTTTTTTGATCTTCTGTCCGTCAATGGCAATACCCTTGGAACCGGCTTTACGAAGGTGCATATCAACTCTCGTCTCCACACCTTCCTTCTCCACATAAGTCCTGATATGTGCTTCCTCCATGCCGAACCGAATGATTTCTTTATCTTTGCTGCCTTTATGAGACTTGGTGGTAGCTGCCAAGTAAATAGCCTCCAAAATATTCGTCTTTCCCTGAGCATTATCTCCAAACAGAATAGTGGTTCCCTGATCAAACTCCATGGTCAGTTCTTCATAATTCCTGTAATCTGCCAGTTCTATTGATTTAATAATCATCTTATTAACCTTCTATTTTGATCTGCTGACCGTCAAATTCCACCACATCCCCGGCTACCAACTTCTTACCGCGCTGGATCTCTATCTGACCGTTCACCTTTACCAATCCGTCCTGAATCACAAACTTGGCATCCACACCGGATTCTACCAGGCCAGCAGCTTTCAGCACCTGGCCCAGTTTTATAAAATCTTCTCTCAGTTTAATGATTTCCATATTTTCCCTTTCTTATACCTTGCCAAACTTATACAGTTGTAAAGTTAACCGGCAGAATCAGATAAATATAACTTTCTTCCGGATTCTTGATAAAGCAGGGAGCCTTAGGATTGACCATATATAGGTCAACTTCTTCATCATCAATGACTCTAAGCGCATCTATCAGGAACTTAGGATTAAACCCGATCATCAGATCCTTACCACTCTTCTCAATATCCATCTCTTCATTCATACTTCCCACCAGAGAGTTGATCTTAAGCTCCATACTCTCATCAGTGATATTGATGATAATAGGCTTCTTATCCCCCTCTTTCACAAGCAGGGTAGCACGATCTATACAGCTGAGCAGCTCTCTCTTATTCACCTTAACCTTTGTCTCGTAATCACTGGACAACATCTGATCAATTCTGAAATATTCTCCCTCTATCAATCTGGACACAACTGTAGTCTGCTCAAATTCAAACACAATGTGTTTAGGAGTAAAGAAAATACTTACATCACTGTCAGCACCACCGGGCAAAATCTTACTTACTTCATTCAGAGTCTTACCGGGAACTACCACTTTCTTGGGTTCATAACTGTTCTTCAGTTCTATCTTACGAATAGAAATACGATGACCGTCCAAAGATACCACCTTCAGCATATTTCCATTGATATCAAATAATTCACCTGTCATAAGCTTATTATTGTCATTATCAGAAATAGAGAAAATAGTCTGTCTTACCACTTCTTTCAAAGTAAACTGACTGATAATGATACTATCTTCTCTCTCAATCAAAGGAAGATAAGAAAAATCTTCTCCTGACTTACCAATAATGTTGAACTTTGCCTTTTCACAGGTAATCGTAGTCTTGTAAGTAGAGTCCGTTTCTATCACAATTTCATTGTCAGGTAACTTTCTTACAATTTCTAAGAAAATCTTGGCATCCAAAGCAATGACACCTTTTTCCAAAATATCACCTTCTATGGTAGTCTCAATACCAAGTTCCATATCGTTAGCAGTAAGAGTGATACAACCCTTGGAAGCATCCACCAGGATACATTCCAGAATGGACATGGTAGTCTTATTGGGCACAGCCTTAGATACGATCTGGACACCGTTTAACAAATTAGATTTCGAACAAATTATTTTCATTGTGTGTATAACTCCCTTCGTGTATCTACACCCGTCTCGCACGCGCGCAAATGATATTAATATTTAATGATTTTAGTAGTAACAATAGTATAGGGTGTTGATATGTGCAAAACTATTCCTATTATACTATTTTTCAAGCAAAAATGGAATGGATAACTTGTGAATTATTTCAATTTTCTATGAGGAAAAAACAGAAGTTATTCACAATAAATTATAAGGTGCCTGATAAACAGTTTCAGGTTATCAACAGCCTGATGTAAATTATAAACATAGTTAATCACTTTAAGCTGTGGATAACTATTAAGCAGGATTAATTTTTTTACGAATGATATCCACTTTATTGCGAAGTTCTTCATTCATCTTAATATCTTCCGTTACTTTGTTTACTCCGTGAATAATAGTGGTATGATCCTTCTTGCCCAATAATTTACCGATATTGGTATAAGAAGTATCAGTTAACTCTCTGCACAAATACATCACCACTTGTCTGGGCTGTACAAATTCTGAGTTACGTTTCTTAGAAGTAATATCCTCAGGTTTTACTCCAAAGTGCTCCGCTACCACATTAATAATAAGTGAAGGTGTCACTTCCTTTGGTTTATTTGGATAAATCACATCTTTCAAAGCTTCTTCTGCCAGAGCAAGTGTAAGATCCACTTTATTTAACTTAGCAAAAGCAATGATTTTATTGAAAGCACCTTCTAACTCACGAATATTGGATTTGATATTTGTAGCAATATATTTAATGATATCTTCATCGATCTTACGGTCATAAGTATCAGCATTCTTACGAAGAATGGCCATTCTGGTCTCGTAGTCAGGCGGCTGGATATCTGCGATCAGACCCCACTCGAAACGAGAACGGAAACGCTCGTCCAGAGTCTCCATTTCCTTGGGAGGTTTATCTGATGACAGAATAATCTGCTTACCGGCAGCATGCAGTACATTAAAGGTGTGAAAAAATTCTTCCTGGGTACTTTCTTTACCTATAATAAATTGCACATCATCGACCATCAATACGTCAACTGTACGATATTTCTCCCGCAATTTGGTCATGGCAGCTGCATTACCGCTTCGAATGGACTCTATTACTTCATTGGTAAACTCTTCACTGGTTACATATAGAACCTTCATATTAGGATTCTGTTCCAGCACAAAGTGACCGATGGAATGCATCAAGTGAGTCTTACCAAGTCCGGCACCACCGTACAGATATAGAGGATTATATGCTTCTCCCGGTGATTCTGCTACAGCAAGGGATGCAGAGTGAGCAAACTTATTGTTACTTCCTACCACAAAAGTATCAAATTTATATTTGGGATTCAGGTTTGCATTCTCATAATTAATGTTATAAACAGGTGTGGATATGTTCACATCCATATCATAAATATCCTGGGTCTTTGCATCTTTCTCCAATATGAAATTAATATCATATTCATGCTCAAACATCTCAGTAATGGTAACCTGAAAAAAACTCTTATATTTATTAGAAATATAATTTAAAGCATGAGCCTGATCCGAAGGAATAATAATATTAACAGTATCATCTTCAATATTGTGGAGTTCTAAGGGTTCCACCCAAGTGTGGTAGGAAATATCAGACATACTGTATTCCCGTCTGAGAGTTTCCTTTATGGTTGTCCAATTCTCTCTAATCGCATCCATTTCAGTAACTTGCCTTTCTAAATAAACATGTGTAAAAAGTATAATTATCTAATCTTATTTTAATATAAAAACCGAAATTTTTCAAACATTAGTTTTAAACACCCTATGGATAAAGTTATCCACATACTGTTGATAATAATGTTTATAAATTACGCTATTAACACCCCATTGTGTATAGTTTGTGGATAAGTAAACAAAATAGTGGAAAACTCTTTCCATTACTGAAATTCCATGTTTTAAGCCAAATTTATTCACATTTACACATCCTTTTCACAATCTATCCATATAATTATTAACTCTTATCCACAAATAATTCACACCCTGTGGATAACCTAAATGTTCATAAAAATCAGTGTATATCCTTGTGGATAACCATAGTAAAAATTTTTTTAGCATAATATTATCAGTATGTTCTTTCCACAATTTTTAAAATAATACTTGACATTGCCGTCCTTTTCCGCTACAATTGTAGTGCTATTTTCCAAAAGTGGGTATATGTTCCCAAATAATGCAAAAAACTAGTTTACCTTAAAATAGATTAAGGTTAGAGAAGGAGGTGCAGTTTCCATGAAGATGACATTTCAGCCTAAGAAAAGATCCAGATCTAAGGTTCATGGTTTCAGAGCCAGAATGAGTACTCCGGGCGGAAGAAAAGTACTGGCAGCCAGAAGAGCAAAAGGAAGAAAGACATTATCCGCATAGGTCACAGAAATGTGACCTTTTTTTCCCTTATGCAGTTTTCAGAGTCGCTTAAAAAGAATCACCAGTTTCAGTTTGTGTTCCGTAATGGGAAATCATATGCCAACAAGTATTTAGTGATGTATGTGAAGGAAAATGGCCTTTCTGGGAATCGAATAGGAATCAGTGTGAGTAAAAAAGTAGGAAACAGTGTTGTAAGACATCGCGTTACAAGACTGGTCAGAGAAAGTTACCGATTACATGAAAGTATATTCAATAGTGGTTTGGATATGGTAATCGTCGCGAGACCAAGTGCAGCTACAGTCGGGTATTACGAAGTAGAGAGTGCACTATTACACCTTGGGAAGCTTCATCAAATTATTAATATAGATTGATGAAGGTTAGTTTGGTATGATATGAAAAAAATATTGATTGCTGCGATTAGATGTTATCAAAAGTATATATCTCCTATTAAGAGTACGAAATGCCCTTATATTCCCACCTGTTCCCAATACGGACTTGAGGCTATTGAAAAATATGGTTGTATCAAAGGTGGTCTGCTTGCAATATGGAGAATTTTGAGATGTAATCCTTTTTCAAAGGGAGGGTACGACCCGGTGCCCTAAAGTAGCAATGCTAGGAGGATAAATGAATATGATTTTCTTAACTCAGTCATCTACACCTATTATTGGCCAGGTGGCATGGGTGCTTGGTAAGATCATGGAAGGAATTTTTGCAGTTATTAACTTTTTAGGAATTCCCAACATCGGTCTGGCTATTATTCTGTTTACCATTGTAGTGTATCTGTTGATGATGCCTCTTACCATCAAGCAGCAGAAGTTTTCGAAGCTTTCTGCCAAGATGAATCCTGAGATTCAGGCGATTCAGGCTAAGTATAAGAATAAAAAAGATAACGATTCTATGATGGCACAGAACCAGGAGGTTCAGGCTGTATATGCCAAATATGGCGTATCTCCTACGGGAAGCTGTGTTCAGCTTTTGATTCAGATGCCAATTCTGTTTGCACTGTATCAGGTAATTCAGGCAATGCCTGCGTATGTAGGTAGGATAGGTAATACTTTTGCAGTACTTGCGGACAAGATTATATCTGTAGATAATGGACATTTTCTACAGAATTCCGGTGTTGAAAGTATAGCCAACACGGTAACTATGTACGGAAGACATATTTCAGAAAATAATTTGCGTAATGGTATTATTGATGTATTGAACAGATTATCTTCAACAGATATGGCTACGATTGCAGAGCATTATGATCTTGCGAACCTTGAGTTTCAGGGAGAATTGATCTTAAGTAATGAAACCACCAGAGGCTTGATTGATACTTATAACAATTTCCTGGGATTGAATATCGGTAATTCACCATCTCATATTATAAATGGTGCGCTGGAAACAGGTTCTTATCTGCTTGTGGTAGGTGCTGTATTGATCCCTGTTTTGTCTGCTTTGACACAGTGGATCAACGTAAAACTCATGCCTACACAAAATGATAACAATAAAAATGGACAGGAATCCAGTATGGCTTCTTCTATGAAGATGATGAATAATATCATGCCTATCATGTCTGCATGGTTCTGTTTCACACTTCCTTCCGGTATGGGTCTGTACTGGATCGCCGGTAGTGTAGTCAGAACGATTCAGCAGATCGTTATCAATAAGCATATTGATAAGATGGATTTTGATAAGATCATTCAGCAGAACTCTAAAAAGAGTGCTAAGAAGCTTGAAAAATTGAAAGAACGTCAGGAAAAACTGAATGCTTATGCTAACATGAATACTAGAAATATTCAGTCTAAGGCCAATGCAAATACCGGCACCAAGTCTAAGACTTCTCAGACTGATAAGGATGCTGCTATAAAGAAGTCCACTGAATATTATAATCAGAGTAATGCTAAGCCGGGCAGTCTTATGGCAAGAGCCAATATAGTAAAGCAGTACAATGAGAAGAATAACAAATAATTTGAATAGTGATAAAGCTCTGGAGGTCACATATGGAGTATATTGAAATATCTGCAAAAACAGTGAATGACGCGATTACAGAAGCGTGTCAGAATTTGGGTGTTACCAGTGATAAATTGGAATATGAAATTATTGAAGAAGGATCTTTAGGTTTTCTTGGAATCGGTGCAAAACCGGCTAAAATTAAAGCTTGTGTAAAAGCTTCCATTGAAGATAATGCTAAGAAATTCTTAAAAGAAGTATTTGAAGCAATGGATCTTACCGTTGTAGTTACTGTGAAATATGATGAAGAAAACAGAACCATGGATATCGATCTGAGCGGAGATGAAATGGGTGTTCTTATCGGTAAGAGAGGACAGACTTTGGATTCCTTACAGTATCTGGTATCATTAGTAGTCAATAAGGAAGCAGAAGATTACATCAGAGTAAAAGTTGATACGGAAGATTATAGACAGAGAAGAAGAGAGACCCTTGAGAATCTGGCTAAGAATATTGCTTATAAGGTTAAGAGGACTAAGGGACCTGTTTCCCTGGAACCTATGAATCCTTATGAAAGACGTATTATTCATTCTGCACTTCAGAATGATAAATATGTTACTACTCACAGCGAAGGTGAAGAGCCATTTAGAAGAGTTGTTGTGACATTAAAGAGATAATGAGTTTGTGATAAAGGGAATGGATACGGGTTAATTTGCCTGTGTTCATTTCCTTTTTTGTTCATGTTAAAAAATTAATAATCAGTGTTACTGTCTTGGAGAATATTATGAAAACAGATACCATTGCAGCAATTGCCACTGCGCTTTCAGAATCAGGAATCGGTATTATCAGAATCAGCGGTGATGAGGCAATTCCTATAGCTGATAAAATATTCCGTTCAAAAAGTGGAAAGAGTATATTATTAAAAGTAGAAAGTCATACCATACATTATGGTTTTATTGTAGATAATAGATTAAATAATATTTTAGATGAAGTCATGGTGTCAGTAATGAAAGCACCCAGAAGTTACACATCAGAAGACACTGTTGAAATTAATTGTCACGGTGGTGTGCTTATGATGCAGAAAATTCTGGAACTTGTGTTACAGAATGGTGCCAGAATGGCTGAGCCGGGAGAATTTACCAAAAGGGCATTTCTGAATGGCAGAATAGATCTGGTCAAGGCAGAAGCAGTCATGGATGTGATTCATTCTCAAAATGAATTGGCACTGGCTTCTTCGGTCAGTCAGTTAAAAGGTTCTTTGTCCAAAGTAATAAGAAGTCTTCGTGCAGCAATATTATACGAAATTGCGTTTATAGAATCTGCATTGGATGATCCGGAACATATTAGTCTGGAAGGATATCCGGAGAATTTAAAAAAGAATGTAGATTCTTTCATTGATAAGATTAGTAAGTTGATAGCCAGTGCCGACAATGGTAAACTGATAAAAGAAGGTATTCAAACTGTAATTGTAGGTAAGCCCAATGCCGGTAAGTCTTCCTTATTAAATTTGCTGGTAGGAGAGGACCGTGCCATTGTTACTGAAATTGCCGGAACTACCAGAGACGTATTACAGGAATCTATCAGACTTCATGGTATTGGTCTTCATATTATTGATACTGCAGGAATTCGCTCTACAGAAGATATTGTAGAAAAAATAGGAGTAGAAAAAGCAAAAAAATATGCTGCAGATGCTGATTTGATCATTTATGTGGTAGATGCTTCTGTACCTTTGGATGAAAGCGATGCAGAAATTTTTTCAATTATTCAGGAAAAAAATACAATAATATTGTTGAATAAATCGGATTTAGATTGTATAGTGGAAGAAGAGAATCTATTGACTTTTGTTACAAATGAAAATGTCCGTGTAATAAAGACATCCACAAAAGACAATATAGGAATAGATGTTTTGGAAAATACTATAAAAGAGTTGTTTTTCCAGGGGGATATTAAAATAAATGATGAAGTGGTAATTACTAACCTGCGTCATAAGGAAGCATTGCAGGATGCTTATGAGAGCTTACATCAAGTGATCAGAAGCTTAGAAGATGAAATGCCGGAAGATTTTTACTCTATTGATTTAATGAGTGCTTATGCATCACTTGGAAAGATCATAGGAGAAGAAGTGGGAGAGGATCTTGTAAATGAAATCTTTTCTAAGTTTTGCATGGGTAAATAGGAGATAATATATATGATTTCAGAAATCAGAGAACAAGTGGATGTATGTGTGGTGGGAGCCGGTCACGCAGGATGTGAGGCTGCTTTGGCATGTGCCAGATTAGGAATGGAGACGGTGATTTTTACAGTCAGCGTAGATAGTATTGCTTTAATGCCATGTAATCCCAATATAGGTGGATCTTCCAAAGGTCATTTAGTTAGAGAATTGGATGCCCTTGGTGGCGAAATGGGTAAAAATATAGATAAAACCTTTATCCAATCTAAGATGCTTAATGTATCCAAGGGACCGGCAGTACATTCTCTTCGCGCTCAGGCTGATAAGGCTGATTATACGCGTGAAATGAGAAAAGTAATGGAAAATCAGGAGCATTTAACAATTAAACAGGCAGAAGTATGTGAACTTTTGTGGACAGAAGAACCTGATGGTAAAAAAGTTATTCAGGGTGTGAAGACATTTACAGGTGCTATTTATGAGTGTAAAGCTGTTGTTTTGTGTACCGGTACTTATCTTAGAGCCAGATGTCTGTGTGGAGAAGCCATCACTTATACCGGACCTAACGGTCTGCAGGCTGCCAACCATCTGACTGATTCCTTAAAAGCAATGGGAATAGAGATGGTAAGATTTAAAACAGGTACACCGGCCAGAATGGATAAGAGAAGTATAGATTTCTCTAAGATGGAAGAGCAGTTGGGTGATGAGACCATTGTACCCTTCTCCTTTTCCACAAATTCTGAGTCTGTTCAAAAAGAACAGGTGTCTTGTTGGTTAACTTATACTAACGAAAAAACACATGAAATTATACGAAATAATTTAGATAGATCACCCATTTATGCAGGCGTGATAGAGGGTACCGGACCTAGATATTGTCCGTCTATAGAAGACAAAGTTGTGAAATTTGGGGACAAAGATAGACACCAGGTTTTTATAGAACCTGAAGGCATACATACCAATGAAATGTATGTGGCAGGAATGTCATCCTCTTTGCCAGAAGATGTGCAGCTGGCTATGTACCGCACTGTGCCCGGACTGGAGAATTGTAAAATTGTCAGAAATGCTTATGCAATAGAATATGATTGTATTAATGCAAGACAACTTTATCCTTCGCTGGAATTTAAAAATATAAAAGGTCTTTTCAGTGGCGGACAATTTAATGGAAGTAGCGGATATGAAGAAGCTGCCTGTCAGGGATTAGTGGCAGGTATTAATGCTTGTATGGAGATATTAGGAAAAGAACCATTAGTGATGGATCGTTCCGAAAGTTATATTGGGGTACTAATTGATGATCTGGTAACAAAGGATAATAGAGAACCATATCGTATGATGACTTCCAGAGCTGAATATAGACTACTATTGAGACAAGATAATGCTGATCTTCGTTTGCGTAAAAAAGGATATGAGATTGGGTTGATTACAGAAGAACAGTATCAGGCTCTTATTAGGAAAGAAGAACTGATTCAACAGGAAATATCCAGATTAAAAACAAAGGTAATCGGAGCAAGCAAAGATATTCAGGCATTTCTTGAACGAAACGGAAGTACTACATTAAAAACAGCGGCAAGCCTATCTGAATTAATTTGTCGTCCGGAACTTAATTATAGAATGCTGGCTGAAATAGATCCTGAAAGAGTTGAATTACCACTCGACGTAATAGAACAAGTGGAAATTGAAATCAAATACGAAGGATATATTGTAAGACAAATGAGGCAGGTCGAACAATATAAAAAGATGGAGAAAAAACGTATACCTGAAGATATTGATTACGATCAAGTTCCTTCTCTTAGATTAGAAGCAAGACAAAAGCTGAAAATATTTAAACCTGTCTCAGTTGGACAAGCATCCAGAATATCCGGAGTATCTCCTGCAGATATTTCGGTATTACTTGTATATTTGGAACATTACAACAGAAAGTAAGAGGATTTGTGATGGCACAATATAATACAGATCAATTTGTACGTGATTTAAGTGAATTTGGTGTTGTACTTGAGGATAGACAGATTCAACAATTTATTAGATATTATGAGATGCTGGTAGAATGGAATGAAGTTATGAATTTGACCGCGATAACTGATTATGATGATGTGATGAAGAAACATTTTGTAGATAGCATTTCTTTAATAAAAGCATATGATGTAACATCCAAAGTAAAGGTGATAGATATAGGAACTGGTGCCGGGTTTCCGGGACTTGCTCTGAAAATTGCTTATCCTTCATTGCAAGTAACTTTACTTGACTCTTTGAATAAAAGAATCCAATTTCTTAATGCTGTAATAGAAGAACTTCAGTTAACAGGTGTGGATACCATACATGGAAGGGCTGAGGATTATGCAAAGCCTAATACTTTGAGAGAACAATTTGATTTGTGTGTATCCAGAGCTGTGGCTAATCTTTCTACACTTTCAGAATATTGTTTGCCATTTGTAAGACAGGGCGGATACTTTATATCCTATAAATCGGAAAAAATAACTGAAGAAGTTCAGACAGCGGAATCCGCTATTAAAATACTTGGTGGTAAAATTCATAAACAGGTTGAATTTAATTTACCCGATTCTAATATTTATAGAAATTTATTTATGATAAGAAAAATTAAAAAAACGCCTTCTAAATATCCCAGAAAGGCAGGACTTCCTTCTAAAGAACCCTTATAATGTTTCAGGTGAAACATTACAGGAGTATATGTTTGGTGAGAACTCGTTGTGTTTCAATTGAGGAGAGGGATTATGGCAATTAGAGTTTTTTTGGCAAATAATCATGATGTGGTTAGAGAAGGTTTAAAAAATATTTTATGTAAAAATTCTGTTTTCAATATCTGTGGGGAGTATAGTGGAAATGTTGATTTAATTAGTTATATTGAGAAAGTTAG
>JAZQGM010000088.1:0-13565 GCA_045540075.1 Acetatifactor sp.
CTCTCTGCAAGATCCGGAAGAATCAGGCGATCTATGATGATCCCTTCTGATTTGCTTAAGGCAAGCAGCTCCAGAATCCCGCTTAAATGATCCTTATCAGGGTGTGAGATAAAGACACCATCCAGATGACTGATCCCTTCATGCTTCAGGTAAGGAATCAGCACATACTCACCAATGGACTTCTCACTACTGCTGCCACAGTCAAACAGATAAGTCTCTTTCTTGGTCTGTACACAGATACCGTCTCCCTGCCCCACATCCAGAAACGTCACCGACAGATGCTCTCTTCCACGCCATCCCAGCAAAAGAATCGCAATAAAAAGTACCACTATCCTGAAAATACGCTGACAGCGAAAACTCTCAAGCTTTATGTTGCCATGTATACTGTACACAAGCAACACGTAATACGCAATGATCTGCCAGACTTTTGGCGTGCCCGGATTCCAAGTATGATAAGGCAGTTTTCCGAACACCTGGCACAGCCACTCAAATCCATTCAGAATCAACACATCCAGCTGCGCTGCCCAGAACATCCCCGGCAAAATCATCACAATCAGGCCTACCACCATCAGAATTCCCATGAATGGCAGCACCAGCAGATTTAAAATTATGGAGTACACGGGGATTTCAAAATAATAATAAAGTTGAATGGGAAGCGTAGTCAACGTCACTGCAATGCCGGGAAGCGCAGCCTTCCAGACAGACTTCACCAAGGACGCCAAAATACCTTTCAGCCTTCCATTTACTTTTCCTCTAAGACAGGCACGCCATTTATCGTCATCTTCTACAGTCAAGGCCGGCATGATCACTCCAATTCCGCACAGCGAGCCAAAGGATAATAAGAACCCCACCTGTTTTAAGCGCTCCGCCTCCCCTGCCAGCATAAAAAGTCCCATAAATCCCAGCGCCGTCAGCATATCGTAAGTCCTCCCCAGGATCTCACCCAACATGCGCACCAGATACATGCCGATGGCTCTTAACGCCGACATGCCCATCCCGGTCATGATCCCATATAAAAAAAGCATAAGGCCTCCCGCCAGGGCTGCCACTATGATAGGACACCCTGCACGCCGAAGCAACTTATACAAACCCATACCGATTAATGTAATATGCAGACCCGATATGCTCAGAATATGTATGATTCCATTCTGCATATACAGTTCTTTAGTTCCCTCATGAAGTTGAGTCCTGTCTCCTAACAGCATGGCACTTAGCACAGATGCTTCTTTTTCCGGAAAATATCGGTACAATCGGTCCTTCCAATACTCTCTGAGGATGAAACGCGCCTCTTTTACCACAGAATATTTGCAGCCTTCCGCAGTCACTTCTGCCTTTTTTAACATCCCGCCGATATTCAGTGATGCATAATATTCCTGGGCATCAAATTCTCCGGGATTTGCCGCTTGGGAAAATGTTTCGAACTGACCTGTCACGCGAATCCGACTCCCCAATCGGGGACGATATCCATTGCCTGTCTGACAGATCAAATGATAAGACTTAACAGTCTCTTGAATTATAATAGAATCAAGATAGATCCACAGCCGGGTAGTGCCATAACTGTCACGCTCCTGCACATCATATACGCGCCCTGTCAGCGTAACCATTTCTCCCGAAATCATGCCCTCAGACTTTTCATCCAAGCCCCTTCCGGTATCACACCACCCAAGCCAGACCATCATGACAATCGCCGTCGCCAAAGCGACCATTGCCAAAGGTCTCTTCATTTAGTTCCTCCTATTGCTCCAAAGTCGTCACCAGATCCAGATTTCTTTCAAATATCGTACTGAAACTGTACTTTTCGCGGTATACACCTGAAGTATCCCCATTTATGGAAATCTGAACCTTATTTACATTGCTAAGTTCTATCAAAGAATTTACGATAGAATAAATGGTTACATCCGCCGTTACATTGTAAATCTGCGACAGAAATGTTTCGTTCAGGTTTACATAGCAGACTCCATCCTTGGTCATCACTGCCACCGGTTTCGTATCCGGATTAATAGTAGGATAGACACCATCCAAAGTGCTGGAAGGTCCCGCTATCAGCTCCTCCACCACAAGTCTGTCCAACGATATATTACTATTGTAAGCCTTTGTACGATTCACAGCAATCAGGCCATCACCGGCCTTATTGGTAAAATACAATGTCAGGTTGGCAGTTTCATAATTACTGATCTCGCTTCCCATGTTATTAATGAATTGTTCTGCATTCATGGCACCTACCAGCTTCCCCAGATTATCATACAAGGGATTGCCTGCCACCGTAATACTCACATAATTCACATTTTCAATCTGGGTCAAAGAACTAACAAGAGCTGCCCTGACTAAAATCTCTGTAGTAGGAACCAACTGAAGATATTTGACATCCATATTCAGTGCAAGTGTACCATTTTCCAACTGGTATCCCAGTACGGAGAAGCCCATGGAAAGAGGTGCTTTATACTCTAATTTGTCCGGCACCACAGCCAGCGCATCCAGAACTTCTTTCACCTGATCCAATGTAGTCTCAGTGGTCAGGCTTAAATCCCTCACCTCTACATTGCTTTCCTCATTACTGATATAATAAGCCTGAATTACCTGGCCCGTCTCTTCCTCTTCTTTGCCGCAGGCGGCAAGTCCCACCAGACAGCATATTATTAACAGTATCCTGAATAACCTTTTCACTTTCTTCGTTTCCTCCCGGAATTGTCTACAGGTTGTCCCTGCTTAACTGTGCAATCAACTTAAGTGGAATCTTCACCCTAAAAGTAGTACCTTCTCCTTCCGTACTGGTGACCGTAATAGAGCCCCGGTGCATCAGGACTGCATTCTTAGTAATGGCAAGTCCCAGACCGGTACCTCCGATTTCCCTGGAGTGAGATTTATCCACACGATAGAATCTCTCATAAATCTGGGAAAGTGCCCCTTCCGGAATACCAATCCCGGAGTCACTGACCGTAAATGTAAAAAATTGATGATCTGCATCAAGGGTCACTTTCACCCAACCGTGCTCCCGATTATATTTGATAGCATTATCTACCAAATTGGACATCACCAGCGTCAGCTTTACTTCATCCACTTCTGCGATCACAGTCCTGTTACTTTCAAACACCACTTCCACATCCTTCTTACGGGCGATGGGACGCATACGCTTCAGTATCAGTTCTGTGAGGTCGTTGATATTAATAGGTACAATATTCATCTTCTGGGCCTTCTTGTCCATCTTTACCAAAGCCAGAAGATCTGTAATGATCTGGTTCTCACGATCAATCTCCGATACAATGTCTTCCATAAACTCCCGATAAAGCTCAGCGGGTGTATTATCCTGTGTGACCAGTGACTCCGCCAACACCTTCATAGAAGTAAGCGGCGTCTTCAACTCATGAGACACGTTAGCCACAAATTCCTGCCTGGACTCATCCAGCACCTTCATTCTGTGAAGGAGCTGATTAAAAGCATCCACAATGTGTATGGTCTCCAGATAATCCGGCACAGAGATTGCCTCATCCCGATAACCTTCTTTTACTTCTTTGATCGCTTCTGTCACCCGGTTAAAGGGTCTGGTCATAGCAATACAAAGTACGATGGCCATCGCCACGATCACGATGATCATCAAAGTCTCCAAGATGATCGCCTTATGTTTCAGTACTTCCATGGTACCCACAATATTGGCATTGGAAATACTGGTCAACATGACACCCTTCACCAATGATGTACTGTTGACTACAATGGGCGTGGTCATCTCAATATATCCATTTTCACGGTCATAATTGGATGTGCTTTCTCCTTTAAAGCATTTGATCACTTCTTCCGAAATGATATTCTTCCCTTCACTGATACCATAAGTGTCTTTGATCACCTTAAAACTACTGTCAATGATCAACACCCTGCCGTCATAGAGATTGGACAACATCTCCAGCTCCGCATTGATCACTTCCTTAGTAGCGGCTGTCTGGGCATCACTTAAGTGATAATTCTCCAGATAATTCTTACTGATCAAATGATCCGCCAGAATACGAAGCTGATTCTGCACTGTATTCTGCCTAAGCTCTACAGCACGTTCCTCATAATTATCCAGAATACCATACCGAAGCAATATGCTGGGCACGATACCTACTATTAATATGATAAAGAAGATACGCGCCCGAAGACTGCGCATCAATAACCAAACATGTAATATGTGTTCTTTTATACTTGCAAGCATTTATCCGCTCCGTCATGCATTAAAAAAATAATATCCTACACCCCACTTGGTGTGCACATACCTAGGTTCACTTGGACTGGCCTCAATCTTCTCACGCAGCCTTCTGATATGCACATCTACAGTGCGCACATCCCCGGGATAATCCGTGCCCCACACAATCTTCAACAGGTTCTCTCTGCTGTAGACCTTATTGGGGTTCTTCATCAAAAGCTCCAACACTTCAAATTCCTTGGCAGTGAGCCCGATTTCTTTCCCCTCTATATAAGCTCTCTTACCTTCACAATCCAGACGAAGATCACCGCTCTCGATTACCTTGGGTGCTTCCTCCTCATTCTTATAAGGATCCACTCGCCTAAGGATTGCCTTGATCCTGGCCTTTACCTCAAGAATGTTAAATGGTTTGGTAATATAATCATCTGCGCCATATTCCAGGCCCAGGATCTTGTCCATGTCATCCCCCTTGGCAGTCAGCATAATGACAGGTACCCTGGAAAATTCTCTGATTAGCTGGCAGACTTCAAAGCCGGTAAGCTTCGGAAGCATCACATCTAAAAGGATAATATCATACTGATTATTGCGGACCATTTCCACCGCTTCTTCTCCATCGTATGCACAGTCTACCTTCATATTCTCCTGTTCCAAACTGAATCTGAGCCCTTTCACAATCAGCTTCTCGTCATCTACTACCAATACTCTTTTCCCTGTCATTGCTTATATCCTCCCTTATATTGTCTAATCTGCAGTGATCAAGTCCTTAATCTTCTCATAAGTACTTGCCTTGATCCCCGGGACCTGCATGATCTCTTTCGTATCTGTAAACCCGCCTTTTTGCTGTCTGTAAGCTATAATATCCCCTGCCCGGCTCTCTCCAATGCCCGGAAGTGTACACAAAAGCTTTACATCAGCTGTATTTAAATTTACTATTCCACTTGTGGCAGCTGCCTGATTCTTTCTAAGCTCCTGGGCCTCTTCTTTCGTAGGAATGTATAACTGCTCTCCATCTGCTATAGGCGCTGCCAGATTCACATAGGCGGTATCCGCCGCCTCAGCAAATCCTCCGGCCGCATCTACCGCTGCCTGAGCCCTGCTGCCTGCGGGAACCTCCACCACTCCGGGGTTTAAAACCGCACCGCAGACATGTACATATATGACTGCCTGTGAAACAGATTCCGGAGCCATATTGCTTTCATTATCAGTCGCACTGTTCCCACCGCCAGCCCCTACTGCTTCTTTGCCCGCTACAACAACCTCTGCCTCCTGCTGCATTTGCTTAAACTGTCCCAAGGGATACAGTTCCTCTTCCTTGCTGCAGCCACATAATAATACCGCAATCAAAATGTGTACACTGACTAAACGGCACACATTACCAATATGATCTTTCCACATAGTTCCCTCTCCTTCCATTTGACAGTCCTTGCCTTATTATGGAAAAATATGGGAATGCCTCTCTATGTTCTTAGTTTATTGTAAAGGATAATGAAGAAATTTACAAGTAGCAAATGTTTACACTTTTCATTTTTTTATTGACATTCAAGTGTAAAGTCGCCCAATGCACTCAAAAAAGGTGCTGCTAAGATTCGAATGATGAATCATGGCAACACCTATTCTCTGTTCTTGAAAAATATAAATTTATTTCCATTTAAAAATAATGATCCCCGCCACAGCCACTGCCATTCCGATGGCCTTCCTCCACTCCCATGGCTGTTTCTCCACGCCAAACCACCCAAACAGTTCGATCACATAAGCCACCAGAAGCTGGGCCACCACGATGAGCATCACTGCCCTGGCAGGTCCCAAAGAATCCATACTTTTGATCACTGTATAAGTAATAAATGCTCCGATGGCGCCTCCTAAGAGCATGTATTTAGGGCTTACATGCCATACTGACGTCAAGGAACTGCGATCTGTAAGTAACCAGGCACCAAGACATACCAACAAGGCTGTAAACTGCACAAAGGTATTGGCCACCCAGATACTGGAAGCTTTTGTCACCTCTGTGTTGAATACCCCTTGTATACTCATAAGAGCTCCGGAAAGTAATGCAATTAAAAAACCAATCATATCAGTACACCTGCCTTTTTTAAGATAGGATACCCATATAATTGGTTTTTATTCGTCAACCTGTGACCGCCTGAATCTGTAACTGAATCCGGTCTGATAATTCCTGCACCAGCACAGGTATGTCCCCTCCGTTCCACACTTTGGAAAACAGCACTTCCAGCTCGATCCAGAAATTGCTGGTGGCCATCATCTTGGGAAGGGGCACGCTTTTGGCATATTCTTCTTGAAATGCCCATACTGCCTCATTCTCACTTTCATCTGTAAGCTTAGCAGACATCCTGCCGGTGCGCTCGTACATATGACTGCTGTAGTCGTTTACCAAATATGCCGCAAATTCATTGGCCAGCTCCTGATGTGAGGAGTAACCATTGACACAGACTGCGGTGGTAACGGACAAGGAACGACTTGCAAGGGTACTGCTGACTGCAGGCATCCCGGCAATACCATACGCAAAGTCAAAGATTCCTTCCGCCCTGGCAGCTTCCAGCTTCTCTATCACATCTGTGGTGGCTATGGTAAAGACAATCTTACCCTCTATGAAATCCTGCACCACAGAATCAAAAGTCACCGCGTCCGATTCGATATAGAAGAACTGGTTCAGCGCTTTGTAGACCTCCAGACATTGATTGGCTTCTTCATTGTTGATATTGATATTGCCCTCATCATCTCCCGGCTCACCGCCCACGATCATATAATTTCCCACGATCCAGTAATTATAGAATATATCAGAGACGTCCCATTTCATGATACCTTCCACACCTTCCGGCACATCGAAAGTATCACCGATCTTTAAGATATCATCTACCGTTTCCGGCACCATACGTTCCACAACCTGCTCCTGCTGATCTGCCCACTGCTGCAGATAGGTCTTATTATAGACCAGTGCGCTGGTCTCAAAGCTTAAGGGATAAGCAACCAGCTTGTCATGATAAGTCACCGCCGAAAGGGCAGTCTGCGGAAAATTAGCTGTAGTACAGATTCCCTCCTCATCCACAATAGGACTTGCCAAACCTGCCAGATAAGCTTTCTCCAAAGACTCATGGCTGAGCAGGTACGCATCCGGTACTCTTTGGCTATGAAGGGAAGACTGATTAATGGCTTCCAGATACTCACTGTCATCCACCAGCACCGGGATCACCCTCACATTTCTCTCGCTGCCAAAGGATACTGCCGCACTGTTTAAGAAATCTGTCATGGACTCATCCGCATACCAGAAGTATACGGTTTCTTTTTTCTGAAACACAGACAGACCGGCAAGCCCTTCCCGGGCTCCGGTCATCTCTCTCTTACTGCCGGCAATTACGGCAGCCACCATAATGATCAGTGCAAGCACTGCTATGATTCTTTGCTTAAAGTGCATTAAATTACCTCATCAATAGCGGATGTGAGGATTTCCACCATCTCATCCACATTCTGCTTACTAATTACCAGAGGCGGTACGAATCTGATGATATTGGCTCCTGCATTGATCAGGATCAGTCCTTTTTCCAGTGCTTTGTTGATCACAGGACCTACCGGACAGTCAAATACCATTCCCTGCATCAGCCCCACGCCTCTTCTACTCTGGATACAGCTGTATTTTGCCACCAGGGCTTCCAACTTCTCTTCCAGATAAGGAGCTACCTCACGTACATTTTCAAGGATACTCTGCTCCTCAAACAGATCGAACACCTTGCTTACTGCTGCTGTTGCCAGAGGATTGCCGCCGTAAGTGGTACCGTGGTCTCCTGCAACAAGAGAGCTTGCCGCCACTGCTTCCGTCATCAGGAAGGCGCCAATGGGTACGCCGCAGCCCAGAGCCTTGGCTGTGGTCATAATATCAGGCTTCACGCTGTAGCGCTGCCAGGCATACATCGTTCCGGTCCTGCCCATACCACACTGTACTTCGTCAAAGATCAACAGAATGCCTTTCTCATCACAAAGAGCCCTTATTTGTTTCAAGAACTCTTCTGAGGCAGGAATCAGTCCGCCTTCCCCCTGCACTGGCTCCAACATAATGGCACATGTCTTATCCGTCACCTGACTTGCCACACTCTCAAAATCATTGAGATCTGCAAAACGGATATGGCCGATCATGGGTTCAAAAGCTTCCCTGTAATGGGGATTACCGGTTACAGACAATGCACCATAAGTTCTTCCGTGGAAGGAATGGTTCATGGCTATGATCTCATGGTCAGTGCAGCCGTCTTTTAAGTAAGCATACTTTCTGGCAGCCTTGATAGCTCCTTCATTGGCCTCCGCACCGGAGTTAGTGAAAAACACACGATCCATACCAGATGCCTTCTTAATCTTCCTTGCCGCTTCAATGGCAGGCACATTATAGTAGTAATTGGAAGTATGGATCAGCTTATCGATCTGACCTTTCAGGGCGTCATTGTAAGCCTCGTTACCATATCCCAATGCAAACACTGCAATACCTGCACAGAAATCCAGGTATTTCTTACCATCCATATCGTACAGATACACACCTTCTCCTTTATCCAGCACGATCTGAAATCTGTTATAGGTGTGGAGCAGATCTCTTTCTGCCTGATCAATATAATCTTTCATTAACATCTTTCGTTCTCCTCATCTGTAACCATGGCAGTACCCACGCCGTGATTTGTAAAGATTTCCAACAACAGGCAGTGAGGGATTCTTCCGTCCAAAATATGTACTCTGTTTACACCATTCTTCACTGCGGATGTACAATTGCTCAGTTTAGGCAGCATGCCACCGCCGATAAAACCGCCATTTATCAACTCATCCGCCTCAGATGCAGTGAGTCTGGAGATGAAGGTAGACTTATCATTGATATCCTTGTAAAGTCCCTCGATATCTGTCAGGAATGCAAGCTTCTCTGCATGAACAGCCTTAGCAATGGCGCAGGCAGCATCATCTGCATTGATATTATAGGTCTGGAAGTTCTCATCCAGTCCGATAGGCGCTACGATGGGCAAGAAATCCTTCTCCAAAAGATCATACAACACCTTAGGATCCACCTTGGTGATCTCACCCACAAAGCCGATATCCTGACCGTCAGAATACTTCTTCTCTACCGTCAGAAGGCCACCATCCTTGCCGCTGATACCTACCGCTTTGACACCAAGCTCTTCTACCATGGTCACCAGACTCTTATTTACTTTACCAAGCACCATCTCTGCGATTTCCATGGTCTCTTCGTCTGTGACACGCAGTCCATTGACAAACTTCGCTTCCTTTCCCACTTTGCCGACCCAGCGGCTGATCTCCTTACCGCCGCCATGTACGATAATTGGCTTAAAACCTACCAACTTCAACAACGTCACGTCCTTGATCACATTCTTCTGCAGTTCTTCATTGCTCATGGCACTTCCGCCGTATTTTACGACGATAATCTTACGGTTAAACTTCTGAATATAAGGAAGGGCCTCTATTAATACCTCCGCCTTCCTGAGTACTTTCTCCATATCTTTTTCCATTTTGGTTTCTCCTATCTTAACTTCTATAGTCAGCATTAATTTTCACATAATCAAAACTCAGATCGCAGCCCCAGGCTGTAGCACAAGCATCTCCCATGTGCATATCCACCAGAATTGTCACCTCAGGGTCTGAGAGAATCTTTGTAGCTTCTTCTTCGCTGTAATCACAGGCCGTACCATTTCCAAAGATGTGCATGCTGCCACTCTTACTCTGGAAATACAGGTCTACATTCTCCGGGTCAAATTTGGCTCCTGAATAACCCAATGCGCACAGGATTCTGCCCCAGTTCGCATCATGGCCAAAGATGGCTGCCTTGGTCAGGGAGGAACAGATCACGGATTTTGCAAGAATCTTGGCATCTTCCTTGGTGGAAGCATTGATTACTTTGGTCTCTAATAATGCAGTGGCTCCCTCGCCGTCCCCTGCCATTTTCTTAGCCAATGTGATATTGATCTCGTTTAATGCCTGACAGAAGGTATCAAAATCAGCGCCCTCTTCTGTGATTTCTTCATTGCCTGCCAGTCCATTGGCCATTACCAATAAGGTATCGTTGGTAGAAGTATCACCGTCTACCGAAATCATATTAAAACTGTCTGCCACACTGGCCTTCACAGCCTTGGTCAAAAGTTCCTTGGAAATATTCACGTCCGTGGTCACAAAACCAAGCATGGTACACATATTGGGGTGAATCATACCGGATCCCTTACACATACCGCCGATGGTCACTTCCTTACCGCCGATTTCCACAGTCACAGCCACCTGCTTGGGCACAGTATCGGTGGTCATGATCGCCTTAGCTGCATTTAAGCCTGCTTCCAGACCCGGGGCTTTGGCTGCTGCCAGAAGCTCGATGCCTGCTGTGATCCTGTCCACCGGAATCTGCATACCGATGACACCTGTAGAAGCCACCAACACTGCACTTGCCGGAATATCCAGCACCTGCGCTGCTTTCTCTGCTTCTGCTTTACAGCAATCAAGTCCCTGCTGTCCGGTACATGCATTGGCGATTCCGGAGTTCACTACTACGGCCTGCACATAAGGAGATTCTTCCACCACCTGCTTATCCCATACGACTGGCGCAGCTTTCACCACATTACTGGTAAAAGTACCTGCCGCCTTACAAGGTACCGTGCTGTATACCAGCGCCATATCTGTCCTGTTCTGATATTTGATACCAGCTGCCACTGCAGCAGCTTCAAAACCTTTTGCTGCGGTCACACCGCCTTCTATGATCTTCATCATCCATTCCTCCTGTTGCCTTTTATTCATTAAAGGCCGTAATATTTGCCTCATTTAACGTAAAATCATAATAATTCAGATCCAGTCTGTGGGTCCACCCGATACGGTTCCAGAACGCATTGCCCACGTCGTTCTTAGTAAAAGCGATCAGACTCACTTTATTGATATTCTCATTCTTCAAAGCATTCATGCAAAATACCACCATGGCTTTACCGATTCCCAAAAGCCTGTAATCTGCCCTTACACACACATGATACAGACATCCCCGCCTGCCGTCGTGGCCACAGAGGATACCTCCTACGATCTCACCACTTTCCGACACTGCAACAACACTGGTAGAAGGGTTTCTTCGCAAAAACTGATCCACTCCCTCTCTGGAATCATCAATACTTCGGATACCGAAGCCCTTGATGGTCATCCAGAGGGCATATAAACCGTCATAATCTTCAATTGTCATAGCTCTTACGATAAAACTCTTCTTTTCCACTGTTCTTACTCACTTTCTTCTATGTATTCTTATTCCTGCCAAGGCAGATCTACTGTCATATACTCATGCTCCACTGCCGGCAAAAATTTCTCCAACAAATCCTTCATGGCAATTCTCATACTGGATGTATTGATACAGGGATGAAACCCGATATACTCCTCTTTTAGTACATCCTGATCAATGACTAGCTGCACATGATGCTTCTTATCATTCATAAGCCCCATCACACTCACCGATCCCGGCGTAATATCAAGATACTCCTCCATAAATTCCGCCGGTGCAAAACTAAGCCTTGGACTTACGATCTGCTTACAGAAATCTTTGGTGACAAACCGCTTCTGACCCGGCATCAGCAACAGGTAGAACTTGGTCTTCTGGGAATTACACAGGAAAATATTCTTGCACAGATGAATTCCCAGCACTCCATCAATATTGTTACATCCTTCTATGGTAAAAATTGCTTCATGGTCGATCCTGTCATAAGGTATTCCAAGTTCATCCAGCAGATCATACACTGCCACTTCCTTGGGAAGTCTCTCCTCCACATTCTCAGGCCGCCCATGATACACTACGATCTCTTCCATGTCATACTCCTTTCAATCGGCGACAGCACAACTTTCCTAACGGCACTTACCCCTTCCGTATTAAGGGAAGCAAGGAACCAGATTCAATCCCATGGATTCCTCAAATCCAAACAACAGATTCATATTCTGCACTGCCTGTCCTGCAGCACCCTTTACCAGATTGTCGATGGCACCCATCATAATGATACGTCCTGTACGCTCATCAATGACAAAATTCACATCCACATAGTTACTGCCTTCCACCCACTTCGTCTCCGGGCACACACCTTTATCAAGCACACGCACGAACTTCTCCTGCGCATAATACTTATCATAAATTGCCTTCACTTCTTCATAAGTAGGCAGACTGCCATCTTCTTTTCTCTTAAGCATTGCATACTCTGTGGCAAGGATACCCCTGTTCATAGGCACCAAATGAGGCGTAAAATTCAACATCACCTGACACTCTCCCGCATACCCCAACTGCTCCTCGATCTCCGGCGTATGTCTGTGACTTGCCACACCATAAGCCTTCATATTCTCATTGACCTCACAATACAGATTCTGCATCTTGGCCCCTCTTCCCGCTCCGGAAGTGCCTGATTTTGCATCAATGATCAACGTATTCACATCGATCACCCCTTCCTTCACAAGGGGATACGCCGTCAAAATGGAACAAGTGGTATAACACCCCGGATTGGCCACCAACCTGGTCTTATCCGTGATCTTACCTCTATTGACCTCACACAAGCCATACACCGCCTCTTCAATAAACTGCGGCGACTTATGCTCAATACCATACCACTTCTCATACACAACCACATCCTTGATACGATAATCAGCCGACAGATCCACGATCTTCACCTTAGACAAAATCTCCTCCGTCAAAATCCCCGCCAGAAATCCCTGAGGTGTAGCCGTAAAGATCACATCCACCTGCTCCGCCAGCTCCACAATATTATCATCCTTACAAATATCCTCCACGATCTGAAACATATTCTGATAAACCTGATAATACTTCTTATCTATGTAACTCTTAGACCCATACCAAGCAATCTCCACTTGTGGATGATTCATCAAAATACGTACCAATTCTCCTCCCGCATACCCGGTGGCTCCAATAATACCTACTTTAATCATAATCCCAATCTCCTCTCTCAACCAGCCAAGCATACCCAAACACACTTAACTCTAAACCATATAATGACTGATTATACCACTTCTTGCATAATTATCAACTATTATTTTTATTTTATGCATTTCTTGCAAATATTCATGTATAATTATGTAATTCCATTCGCATATTCTGCATAATTCACATCACACATATCATCAAAAAGCTCTTTGGGTTACACTTTATCCTCCGCCTTCTGACCATACTCCACTTAACTATACCGCACTTTCCCAATCCTGACAACCCCCAAAATGCCCAAAACGCCCTTCTTTTTTACAAAATTCATTGACACCCTTCCCCCACTCTATTCTCTTCACTTCTCCGACAAATACTCTCACCCATCATCACCAAATATATCCCCCCAGCCACGCCACCGCGGGACATTCTCCGGGGCAAGGGTCGGGCTCATGACAGGGG
>JAZQGM010000089.1:0-9427 GCA_045540075.1 Acetatifactor sp.
CGATGCCGATGAGGACTGCTATACATGCAAAAACGGGAAGAAGTTGACGGTAACCGGCGCAAAAAAAGAGAAGACAAAAACCGGCTATCTTCGCGAGAAAACCCTGTACAGTTGTGAAGACTGCAACGGCTGTCCTTATAAAGCAGAATGTATAAAAGGAAATAATTGCAAAACACCTTTAGAAGAACGTACCAAGCACCTCCAGGTATCCAAGATCTTTAATGAATACCGAAAAAAAGATTTAGAGCGAATTCTTACAGAGGAAGGCTGTCAGCTTCGAATGAACCGCAGCATACAGGCAGAGGGTTCTTTTGGGGAACTGAAACAGGACATGGGATTCAGACGCTTTCTGTGCAGAGGGACACAGAATGTGCTGGCAGAAAGCGTACTGCTAGCTATGGCCCATAACCTGAATAAGCTGCATAGAAAAATACAGGATGAACGGACCGGCACCCATTTATTCAAGCTGAAAAAAGCAGCATAATTTTAAAAAAGCAAAATCTGTTTTTAGAAGAGGCTCTGAAACTGACACAGGGCTTGAAAAAGTGTACCCATTTACTATCAATACCTCCTGTAATAACCTAAATATTGATCCAAGAGGGCAAAAAGATGCTGCCGCACCTATGATTTTTTAATCACAGATGCGACAGCTCCCACAAAACTCGCGCGCTGTGCGCGCTCAGACATGTTGTGGTTATGGGCTTTAACACTTCAATTTTAGCCTGCAGGCAACTCTAAGAAATTCTAACATTTTTACAGATGTCAAACCATCTTGCCACCGTCCTGAGGGAGATTAAGAACCCTATATGCCAATCCCTTACCTGCTTGGGCTGGGGCGGGGAGGGGATAAAAGAGTTACAAAATGCCTCTCGCAATGCAAAATACAGATTGTTAATTTTCGTTGCTTGAGGTAACAGTGAATTTTGAATATAATGAAATCATCAAAGATAAGGAGGTGATTTATATGTTAAATGAAAATATTAAGACTTTGCGGAAAGCCAGGGGATTATCCCAGGAGGCGTTGTCAATCAAATTGAATGTTGTCCGACAAACTGTTGCCAAATGGGAGAAAGGTTTATCTGTTCCTGATGCCGGGATGCTCATCAAGATAGCAGAAGCATTGGATACATCGGTTAATGTTCTGCTTGGGGAAATCGATGGCGCGGAAACGGAGGAACAAGATTACTTGAAAGTCCTTTCTGCCGGGCTGGAGCTATTGAACGAACAATATGCTAAACAGAATGAGCGATGTCGCAAAACCTGGAGAACTATATTTGTGATAACTATAATTCTTGCTTCATTAGTCCTGTTAAGATATTTACTTCTTTTCATGATAGTGGGTGGATTTGCGGGAAATTCCTCTAACGGGAGTACAACCGTAATCGGCGGTGGCAATGTGCCTGCCTACATTTATGCTTTGCGCTTTTTCATGACCAGTCACCCTGTACTGGTCACGCTTCTGATTGCAGCTGGATCGATAGTTGGAATCTACCATACAAGAAAAAGGTAGCAGATTTGAAGTTTGTTGAACGATAAGTATTTGTTTATGAGGCTTTCACCATCTGGGCGGGAGCCTCAATTCATATCCGGATGTTTGAACAAAGTGTTTGACAAAAGTGGGCATGGATGATATAATGACCATACTTCGAAGTAATTGTCGTTAATGGTTCTGTTTTTCTTGGCGGGCGAGTCGTTCCGGATTTCAAGGAGTACAGTGGTGAATAGTGAGTGAAGGAAGGTGTGGTATGCGTGGGTGAGCGTAATGATGCTGCATGTGCTTATTTAGGGCAAAAGGAGCATTTGGCGGACTTTCTGAATGTGGTTTATTATAAAGGAGATCAGGAAGTGGCGGGCTTTGAACTGGAAATTTGTAAGGACATTTCTTTGCCTTTTGTGTGGCAGTCTGAAAGTGGTGAGGTGTCGGCAAATGAGGAGCCTGTCAAAATGATGATGAGAGATGGGAAAGGAAGATATTATGCGATTTTTGGGGTGAGTGAAGAAGTTAAGTATCGATTTGTTGTAACGATGGGGCGCATGGAATATGGAGTGGTGCAGACTGTGGAGCAACTTGGGCAGGGGAAATGGGAAGTGGATCGAATCCGGCTGGACAATTTGAAGGAAGATCATTTTAAGACAGGGCTTGGAGTGCTTGTGGGGATATTGAAGCGTAGGGATAATAAGAGGACTATGAAGGTTTTCTGGCGGGAAGAGAAAGGGAAACTGGAGCAACTGGACGAAGGAACGTATAATGTTATCTGTATTTTATCCGGGAATAAGAAGCTTTTGCGCAAGAAGGAGAGGTTCTATAGAGATGGAGGATTTGACATGTGTAAAGCCATGGAAGAGATGATGCAGGAGAGAGAGAATCGTGGCGAAAAACGTGGTGAGAAGCGGGGCGAAAGGCGCGGTGAGGCGCTTGGAGAGAAGCGAGGCGAGCAAAACGGGATTGCCAGAGTGAATGAATTGAATAAGCGTCTGATTGCTGAATGCAGGTTAGAGGATCTGAAAAAAGCCTCTTCGAATCAGCGGTATCAAAAAATGCTTTTAAAGAAGTATAAATTATAATCTTATGGAGAAATCTCCGATAAATCCCTTAGAATAAAACTTAATAAATGTGTTGAAAGTATGGAAGGAGAAGCGGTGGATGAAGTATTTGACCGGTTATGTCTGGCAGGCTTCACAAGGTTTGGGAACACAGAAAACACCCAGAGAGAGCAGTATTTTATTGCAACAGGTTAGTTTTGGAAGATGTAATGTGGTGTTGGCTTGTGTCATTGGTCCTGGCGTGGTGGGTGGTTATGTGACAAGTGGGATGAAGGCTTGGTTAATGGACAGAGGAAAGGCTTTGTTTGGGAAACAGGTGGAGGAGCGTGTGGTGCAAAAAGAGGTAGAGAAGGAGTTGGAGCGGTTATATGGAGAGGTAAGCAGATATATTTGTAAGGAGAAAATGGACAAGCAGGTAAGGATTGATGTGTCGGGAATTTTGATCGCAGAACAGGATTGTTGGGTGATACAGGGAGAAGAAAGCAGTTCGTTTTTGCTAAACAGGTGTTTTCAGAGAACTCATTGTAAGGAAATTGAGAATACAGGGAGAGGTTACTTGCGGGTGACTGCTGGTCATATTCAGAAGTGTGTGGGGGTGCTTTTGGGGACCAATAAGTTTCTGAAAAGTATTTCGGGGGAGGCTGTTAAGCAGTGTCTTGCCGCCCAGGATATTGTCAGGGAAGAGCAGATAGGCTTAAGATTAAAAGAGCTTGCAGAGGAGAGCCGCAGGCAGGGGTATTCGGAAGAATGTAGTGCTGTGTACATCAGAAGTATGTAGGGAGGAGTGAGGGATGAGTCAGGTGATAAAAGATGTCTTGCAAAGCAAGGGGTATGAATTATATGGGCTGATCGGAGAAGGAGCCACAGCTCAGGTTTATTATATAAAGGAGGTATTGACCAAAGCAGAATATGCCTGCAAGATCAGCGACCATATCAGATGGATTGGTCCGGAGGCAGAACTACTAAAATCCGTCCAACATCCTCTTTTTCCCAAGTGGAAGGAGTATTGGGAGGTTGATGGGAAGGGATATTTGGTAATGGAATACATAACAGGGAGCAGTCTGAAGAATCATCTGAGGCGGCGTGGTGTATTTGGACAGGAAGAGACTGTTCGGATCGCGCTGGAATTGGCAGACGGGCTTAGGTATCTTCATGAGAAGGAACGGGGATTCATCTATCGTGACCTGAAGCCTGATAATATCATGATACAGTCGGATGGAAAGGCTAGGCTCTTGGATCTGGGGGCCGCAGCGATTACGGATAACTGTCGAGCCGGCACAATCGGATACGCGGCACCGGAGCAGCAATTGTTGTCTGAGGAGAATGTGAAATCTATTGTCCTGACGCCTGTCAGCGATATCTACAGTCTGGGAATGGTCATGCATTATATGCTGACTGGCCGTAATCCTTTGTTGACAAAAGAAGAAATGAAATCGGTGAGGAAGTATGATTCCGGCATCTGGTTTGGTCTGGATGATATCATAAACAGATGTATCAGCATACTGCCACAAGAGCGTATCCCGGGAATGCGAGAAATAATGACAGAACTAAGCCGCTACTACAGACAAAGCAAAGTGCAGATTGCCAGACAAGAGATAAAGGTACTGTTAAGTAAGCAAAAACGCCAAAAAGTTATATTTAGTAAGGATATATGCCTAAGTGATTATAAAAACCTTTGACTTTATGGAAAAAAAATAATATAATGTAGCATATCGGAAGGAAATCAAGCGTGCTAAAGGCGCGCAGCCGGAAAGAGGTTCATTATGAAGAAGTTAGAAGAGTACGTAAGAAGTATACCGGATTTTCCTGAGAAGGGAATCATTTTTAGGGATGTGACAAGTGTGCTGCAGGACGCAGAGGGACTTCACCTTGCTGTAGACACTATGCAGGATCTGGTGAAGGATCTGGAGTTTGATGTGGTGGCAGGACCTGAGTCCAGAGGATTTATTTTTGGAACACCTATTGCATATAATATGAGAAAGCCTTTTGTGCTGATTCGTAAGAAGGGTAAGCTTCCCTGCGAGACTGTGGAAATTTCTTATGACTTGGAATATGGTCAGGCGACCATTGAGATGCATAAAGACAGCGTAAAGCCCGGGCAGAAAGTTTTGATCGTGGATGATCTGATCGCAACCGGTGGTACTACCGAGGCTATGATCAAGTTGGTGGAGCAGCTTGGCGGAGAAGTAGTTGGTGTAGTGGTACTCATCGAGCTGAAAGGCTTGAATGGACGCGACAAGATCAAAGGCTACCGTCTTGATTCGGCTATTTGTTATGAAGGAAAATAAAATAAATAGGAGCGGTTTAAAGTATACGTCTGATGTGTCAGGAGGCATCGGTGTATTTCGTGAACCTATAAATTGGAGTTGCTTATGACAGAAGAAAAAAGGGATGCAGTTTTTGATGATGGGAAAATAAATAAATTGCAGGAATTCAGGACTCCTGAGGCGTTGTATCAGGATCTTATTCGTAGTGTGCACAAATATCATCCCAGTGATGATATCACGATGATCGCTAAGGCCTACAAAATTGCCAGTGATGCCCATAAAAATCAATTCCGTAAATCAGGAGAACCTTATATTATTCATCCTTTGAATGTGGCGACGATTTTGGCAGATCTGGAGTTGGATAAAGAGACGATCGTCGCAGGTATTTTGCATGATGTGGTAGAGGATACCATCATGACAGAAGAGGATCTGATACGTGAGTTTGGTGAGGATGTGGCTCAGCTTGTTGATGGTGTTACCAAGCTGGAGAAAATTCCCCTTACCAGAACAACAGACCAGTCAGAAGCGAAATTGGAAATGCAGGCTGAGAATCTGCGCAAGATGTTTTTGGCTATGGCTAAGGATATCCGCGTCATTATGATCAAACTTGCAGACCGTCTTCATAATATGCGTACTTTGCGGTATCAGAAGCCGGAGAGTCAGCAACGTATTGCCAAAGAGACATTGGAGATTTATGCGCCTATCGCACAGCGTCTTGGTATCAGCAAGATCAAAGTGGAACTGGATGATCTGTCCTTAAAATATCTGGAGCCGGACGTGTACTATGACCTGGTAGATAAGATCGCCATTCGCAGAAGTGTGCGTGAGAAGTATATTCAGAGTATCGTAGATGAGGTTGGTGAGCACATTAAGAGTGCAGGGATCAAGGCTAAAGTTGACGGTCGTGTAAAGCATTTTTTCAGTATTTATAAGAAGATGAAGAACCAGAACAAGACGCTGGATCAGATATATGATCTCTTTGCAGTCAGGATCATTGTGGATTCCGTGAAGGACTGTTATGCGGCATTGGGGGTGATACATGAAATGTATAAACCGATCCCCGGCAGGTTCAAGGATTACATTGCCATGCCTAAGCCTAATATGTATCAGTCCCTTCATACCACGCTGATCGGCAGTACAGGGCAGCCTTATGAGATTCAGATCCGTACCTTTGAGATGCATAAGGCTGCGGAATATGGTATTGCAGCTCACTGGAAGTATAAAGAAGCTTCTGATGGCAAGAAGCCGGAAGTGCAAGAAGAGGAGAAGCTGGTGTGGCTGCGCCAGATTCTGGAGTGGCAGCGAGATATGTCGGATAACAGAGAATTTATGAATCTGTTAAAGAGCGATTTGGATCTGTTTTCTGATAGTGTCTATTGCTTTACCCCTACCGGTGAGGTGAAGAATCTTCCGGCAGGGTCTACGCCTATCGACTTTGCGTATAATATTCATTCAGCGGTGGGTAATAAAATGGTGGGTGCCAGAGTCAATGACAAACTGGTGACCATTGATTATGAGATCAAGAACGGTGACCGCATTGAGATCATTACTTCCCAGAATTCCAAGGGACCCAGCCGTGACTGGTTGAATGTAGTAAAAAGTACACAGGCTAAGAATAAGATCAACCAGTGGTTCCGTAATGAACGCAAGGAAGACAATATCATTAAGGGCAAAGAATTGCTTGCATCTTACTGTAAGACCAAAGCCATTAATCAGTCTAATCTGTTAAAACAGGAATATATGGAAGCTGTGATGCGTAAATACGGTTTCCGGGACTGGGATTCTGTGTTGGCAGCCATCGGTCATGGCGGTCTTAAGGAAGGGCAGATCGTCAATAAGATGTCAGAGCTTTATGAGAGAGATCATAAGCGGGAGATGACCAATGAAGAGGTGCTGGCAAGTATCGCCCAAAACGGGGAGGCAGCGGCATTAAGACCTGCCATGATGAAGTCAAAGAGCGGTATTATGGTGAAGGGAATTGCTGATCTGTCGGTGCGTTTCTCCAAATGCTGTTCGCCGGTACCGGGAGATGAGATCGTAGGATTTGTGACCAGAGGACGGGGGGTGTCCATTCACAGGACGGATTGCATCAATGTGATCAATCTGCCGGAGCTTGAAAGATCCCGCCTGATCGATGCAGAGTGGCAGTTGCCGGATAAGGCTTCTTCTGAGAAGTATGAGGCAGAGATCATGATCTATGCCAATAATCGTAACGGTCTGTTGGCTGATATTTCCAAGGCTCTGACGGAGAAGGATATTAACATTCTGTCTATGAATACCAGGCTCAACAAGCAGGGGTTGGCAACGCTGCAGACTACGTTTGAGATATCCGGCAGGGATGAACTGAACAGAATCATTGATAAGATACGCAGTATTGAGAGTGTAGTAGATATAGAAAGGACAACAGGCTGATGGGTAAGATTAAGATTGGGCGTATGGTACTGGGAGCATGTCAGACGAATTGCTATTTTCTTTATAGAGAGGATGGTAAGGAGTGCATTTTCATAGATCCGGCAGATCAAGGAGCTAATATTTATAAGGCTTTGACGCAAAATGGATTTCAAGTGAAAGGAATTCTTCTGACCCATGGGCATTTTGATCATATCTGGGGCACAAAAGAATTGAGAGAGCTTTCCGGGGCAAAGCTGTATGCCCTGGAAGCGGAAAGAGAGCTTTTGCAGGATGCCCACAAGAATGTGTCTGCACAAGTGGGGAGACCTTATACTGTGGATGCAGATGTGTATGTAAAAGATAGGGAAGAGATCACCCTTGCAGATATAACCTTTCAAGTGATCGCCACACCAGGACATACAGGTGGTGGATGTTGTAATTATTTGAAAGTAGCAGGATTTCTGGTGAGCGGTGACACCTTGTTTCAGGAATCTGTAGGAAGAACGGATTTTCCTACGGGAAGTATGGGGACGTTGATACGATCCATCAAAGAGAAACTATTCGTATTGCCGGAGGAGACTACTGTGTATCCGGGGCATGGGGATAGCACCACCATTGGTCATGAGAAGAAATATAATCCGTTTTGTCAGTAAGCCGGGAGGCAGGAGAAATGTTAGCAGTTTGGATTAACAAAGGAAATTTTGAATATGATGTACATTCGATCATAAAGGCATTTTATCCGGAAGAGACGGTGAAGGTACTGACGCCGGAGACGGGAGAGCAGAAGCGGCAAGAGTTCGGGGCAGATGTCCGGTTTGAGATTTGGCTTACAGATGACGGGGCTAGATTCATAGACCGAGGTCTGGGGCAGGAGCCGGTCACCTTTTCCTGGCAGTGGGATGCAGAAAGCGGGGATTCTTATAAGGATTGCTTCAAACGTTTTCTGTATCAGAGTTTGAGCCGGATTACCGGATATACACTCCCTTGGGGGAACCTGACCGGTATCCGTCCTACGAAGATTGCATATGGCATGTTAGAAGAGGGCAAGACCGACAAAGAGATTTTGGAATATCTGGAAGAGAAGCATTTTGTCAGCAGGGAGAAAAGTAAACTGAGTATTGACATTGCCAAAAGAGAGAGGGATCTTCTTGCTGATATCCATTATGAAGGGGGTTACAGTCTTTACATCGGCATTCCTTTTTGCCCAACTACCTGTCTGTACTGCTCCTTTACATCTTTTGCAATCGGAGCATACCGTAAGCAGGTGGAGGACTACATCGACTGCCTGATCAAAGAAATGGATTATGTAGCAAGGCGCTATGCCAATAAAATTCTGGACAGCGTCTATATCGGAGGGGGAACGCCCACTACATTGGAGGCTGAGCAACTTGACCGTCTGATCGGTGCGCTGAAGGAAAAATTTGATTTCAGTCAGGTCAAAGAATTTACTGTGGAAGCCGGTCGTGCCGACAGCATCACGGAGGATAAGCTTCGGGTACTTTATGATCACGGTGTATCTAGGATATCTATCAATCCTCAGACCATGAAGCAGGAGACCCTTGATATCATCGGCAGGCGGCATACTGTGGAACAAGTATTGGAAGCATACGCACTGGCACGAAAAATTGGTTTTGACAACATTAATATGGACCTGATCTTGGGGCTGCCCGGAGAGACTGCGGAAGATGTGAGAAATACCATTGCTTTGGTAACAGACCTTGCACCCGACAGTCTGACAGTTCATTCTCTGGCCATTAAACGGGCCAGCCGCTTAAGTCAATGGATTCTGGAGCACGGGGTATCAACCTTGCGCAATACGGATGAGACCATGGAGATTGCCGCGGCAGGAGCAGCGGCTATGGGCATGGAGCCTTACTACCTTTATCGTCAGAAGAATATGTCCGGCAACTTTGAGAATGTAGGTTATGCACACCCGGAGAAGTTTGGACTATATAACATCTTAATCATGGAAGAGAAACAAACGATAGTAGCTCTTGGTGCAGGAAGTATCACCAAGCTGGTGCTCCCGGACGGACGAATTGAACGGGCTGATAATGTGAAGGATGTAAAGCTTTATATTGAGAAAATAAAAGAAATGATTGAGCGTAAGGAACAGTTATTTTCCTTGGAGGCTTGTTATCGGGAAGAGTAACGGACACTTGACAGCCTACGCAAAAAAATATATACTTGGAAGAAATATTAGAGAAACAGGGAGATAGACCATG
>JAZQGM010000090.1:0-3000 GCA_045540075.1 Acetatifactor sp.
CACCGCTTCGCAGGTATGCCTTTACTTTTTCACCGTATAAAAAAGGGTCGTTGCCTCTGACAATACCCCATTCCATGAGTAGGGCTGCGCAGCCACTGACAATGGGGGTGGCAAAGGAGGTGCCGGTCACTAAAGTGTAGTCTCCATACAGATCCGGGGCCAGGATATTGACTCCGGGGGCGGCCAGATCCGGCTTGATCAAGCCACCTGTGACCACTCCAATGGTGCGGTCAGTGTCCACATAGCCTCTTCCCGAGAAGTACGCATAGGCTTCTGTGATGCTGTTGTAGGCGCCCACGGTGATGACTTTGGCGGCAGTGGAGGGAATGGTCATGGTGACCTGTGGAGTGGGAGCGGTAAAGCCGGTTCCTTCGCTGCGGGCAGTGGAGGAGGGAAGGTATAGATAATACTGTCCCGTGATGGTGCTTATGGGTTCCAGAGTGATTCGCCAGATACCGCTGTTAATAGAAGTAGCAGGGGAGTCGGCGTCAACAGGCAACATATCGATATAAAGTTCCTGATTCACAGAGTAGGGAGAAGGTTCTCCAAAATAAATGAGAAGCTGTGTCTGCTCCATACGCAGAGTATATTTACCGGATTCTATATTGACAGGCAGTTCCTCACGGTTGCCACCCGGAGAGGTCAGGTAAATGCGGTAACGGTCGCTGTAATGGGTCCATAATTGAATGCTTAGATTCCTTTGGTAATTGGCGATTGCCAGATCTACAGAGGATGGAGCAGTCCGGGCATTGCCGGAAGCATGGCCGGCAGAGCTTCCCTCGTTGCCGCTTCCTACACAGATGACAGTGCGTCCGATTTCTGCGGCATTATCCAAAAAGCGTTCCAATAGGGAACTGCCGTCGTGGGAGCCATAGCTGTTGCCGAAGCTTAAATTAATGACCAGGGGCATACCGATTTCCACCGCTCTTCTAACAGCATAGGTGACACCGCGCATGATTTCGGTGGTGCGGGGAAAACCTTCTTGTCTGGGAAGCCCCAGTTTGACGATGAGAAGGCTGCTGCGAGGGGCAGCACCTTCATAGAAAACCGACTGACCTGCTGCAATACCGGCTACGGCAGTGCCGTGCCCGCTGCTGTCAATGCTTGCGATCAGATTTCTTCGTTGTGGGATATCATTGATCAGAAGTGCTTCGTTGATTTGTTCCTGAGTGTATTCAGTGCCCATAGAAAAGCCTTCCGGAGGTTCCCCGTCAGAGGTGGTCTGATCCCACAGATAGAGGATTCTGGTGGTGCCGTCATCTTTTTGAAAGTCACTTTTTCCATAGTCAATGCCGGAATCCAGCACAGCCATCAGGACACCCTCACCGGTCAGATATGGTTCCCGTCTTGTAAGTGGATAAATGCAGGAGGATTCTGCCACCTGCGCAGTCTGCTGATAAAAATATCGCTTAGGCTTTTCCACATATTCGATTTCTTCCAGTTCACTGACAGTGTCTACGATAGATTCAGGCACTGTCAGAATAGCATAACCTGCAATGAGATACTCTACCTGTACGCCCAGTGCGGTCAGTGCATCCAGACTGCCGTGGTATTTTACGATCAACTCCCAGGTGCGATTGTCTGAATCAAATCCTATGTTCAGGTTCTCAGTCTGTTCGCGGACAGATTCCGGTGTTTCCAACGCCAGGTTTAAGATGTTTTCAAGTTTTTGACTCATAAAAGTTCCTGATAAAAATATACTCTCCTATTTTTATGAGAAAAAACAGGAGAGTATACTCATCTTAACTGTTACATTTTTTTCTTTGGCTGTAAGCAGCACCAATTCCAAGGATCACGAACATGGCAGGCTCGTTCAGAATCTGTTGGAAGCTGACCACATTGTGAATCGAGTAAGCCAGGATCGACAGGCCACAGGCCCCCACTAAGGAATCGTATGGATCACTTTGTTCTGATCCTTTCTTAAGAAAACGGTATACGGAAGTGATGATGATACCACCGAAACTGATCAGCCCCAGAAGGCCCAGATTCACCAGTATCGTCAGCCATTCGCAGTGGGCATTGGAAAGTCGTTCGTTTGGCCAGATAGTATATAACAGGTTCAGCAGAGCGTCTGAACTATCTCTGTAAAGGAATTCCCCCATACAATCAGGCCCCACACCAAAGAGTTTTTTCAGGAAAGGCAATTCCCACCATGCCATAGCACCGGCCATCCAAGTAGCCCCTCTGCGACTGCCCCAGGAAGGGGAAAACGTGAAAATACCAATATCAGATAAAGGCCCGATACTCCCCGGAACTATCGTATTCATTATTAAAAGAAGAATAAAAAGTACAACTGCCAAAATGCAAAACAGCACAAGGCATCGTGCCAGTATGCGGAACAATCTGACAGGATAAGTTCCTTTCTTTCTCAAACTCCGACTCCAAAGAAGCATACCAAGAGCCAAAAGCACAAGTACGATAGGAAGAGGAGAGTAGGTAAACATATTATTGCTTGTCTCCTGATAAGTAATCGCTGCCGGAAAAAGTACACGTATGATCAACGTAAACACACATGATACCCCCAAAATCAACGCAATTTCACAATACCTTTCCAACTTATGTACATCCCCCACCGATACCAATAAAAGCACAAAGAAAATCCCCAACAAAGTCAAAATCCCACTACTGCTTCCATTGGTAGTAAGCGCACAAAAACCCACAAACAAATATCCCCGAAGCACATTCTTCTGCCACGACTTCACAAAAACACCTGACCACTTAAGATACACCGCTCCAAACAAAATTGTCACCAAATACCCACAGTACCAGTTAATATTCCCAGCCAAAGAAATAAACTGAGGATTCCCATTCACCTCCATAGGAATCGGCCAAATATTAAACCGATTCAAATACCCCAGCAAAAAAAGCACCCCTGACACCGGAAGCATCAACCCCACCATCCACACTTTTCGATTCCAAAACCTACTGATCAAAAAACACCCTGCCCCCAACGAAAGCTGCATCAACGCTCCCATACTCCACTTATCATTCCCCAAAGCA
>JAZQGM010000091.1:0-24535 GCA_045540075.1 Acetatifactor sp.
CATTCGCAAAACCGCCCCTTCGGGGCTCTCCGCTGCTTCGCAGCTCCTTTTTGCTCATAAACGGGCGCTCCCTCAGAGACGATATACGAATGAAAATTCGTGCGAGCACGATTTTCATTCGCATTTCGTCTCTGGCTGAACTGTTACTTTATATTATAGTATTTATAAAAAATAAATGCATTAAAAAATTGGTAATTTTATGAAATATTTAGAATTAGCCTATTGACTTATGTGTGCATTGTGTTATATTAAGTGTAGAACAATAAAAGGAGGGCTATTGTAATGAACATTCAGAAATTTACCCAGAAGTCCATGCAGGCAGTAGAGGGCTGTGAGCGTCTTGCCTATGAGTATGGCAATCAGGAAATTGAGCAGGAGCATTTACTTTACAGCCTTTTGACCATAGAGGACAGCCTGATCCTGAAGCTGATCGAGAAGATGGAGATTCAGAAGGAGCATTTTGTGAATCGCGCAAAGCAGGCTATAGAGAAGCGCACCAAGGTCCAGGGCGGCCAGGTGTATGTAGGTCAGGCACTGAATAAGGTGCTGATCAGTGCTGAAGACGAGGCAAAGCAGCTGGGAGACGAGTATGTGTCTGTGGAGCATCTGTTTCTATCCATGTTAAAGAATCCCAATAAGGAGATCGCCCAGATCTGGAAGGAATATGGCATCACAAGAGAGCGTTTTCTGAAAGCATTGTCCACCGTGCGGGGCAATCAGCGTGTAACCAGCGATAATCCGGAAGCTACCTATGACACCTTGGAGAAATACGGTCAGGAACTGGTGGAGAAGGCAAGAAATCAGAAGCTCGATCCTGTGATCGGGCGTGATGGTGAGATCCGTAATATTATCCGTATCCTATCCCGTAAGACTAAGAATAACCCGGTACTGATCGGTGAGCCGGGTGTAGGTAAGACTGCGGTGGTAGAAGGGCTGGCACACCGTATCGTTCGCGGAGATGTGCCCCAGGGGCTGAAGGATAAGAAGATTTTTTCCCTGGATATGGGTGCTCTGGTGGCAGGAGCCAAATACAGAGGTGAGTTTGAGGAGCGCCTGAAGGCGGTACTGGAGGATGTGAAGAATAGCGACGGGCAGATCATTCTGTTCATCGATGAGCTGCACACCATCGTAGGTGCGGGCAAGACAGACGGGGCATTGGATGCAGGCAATATGCTCAAGCCCATGTTGGCCAGAGGGGAGCTGCATTGTATCGGTGCCACCACTTTGGATGAGTATCGTCAGTATATTGAGAAGGATCCGGCTCTGGAACGTCGTTTTCAGCCTGTTATGGTAGATGAACCTACTGTGGAAGATACCATTTCCATTTTACGTGGTCTAAAGGAACGCTATGAGGTATACCATGGTGTGAAGATCATGGACAATGCGTTGGTCAGTGCTGCTGTATTGTCTCACCGCTACATTTCTGACAGGTTTCTGCCGGATAAAGCCATTGACCTGGTGGATGAAGCCTGTGCGCTGATCAAGACAGAGCTTGACAGTATGCCTACGGAACTGGATGAGCTGCAGCGTAAGATCATGCAGATGGAAATAGAAGAGGCTGCACTTAGGAAGGAAGATGACAGACTAAGCCAAGAGAGGCTTGAGAATCTTAGAAGAGATTTGGCCGAGCTGAAAGAAGATTTCACCAATCGAAAGGCTCAGTGGGATAATGAGAAGCATTCTGTGGAGAAGTTGTCCAAGCTGAGGGAAGAAATCGATGAGGTCAACAACCAGATTCAGATCGCCCAGAGAGAAGGCAATCTGGAGAAGGCTGCCCAGCTTAGTTACGGTACGCTGCCTTCCTTGAAAAAGCAGTTGGAGCAGGAGGAAGAGCGGGTGAATGCATCGGATCTGTCTCTGGTCCATGAGAAGGTATCTGAAGAGGAAATCGCCAAGATCATTTCCCGCTGGACCGGTATCCCGGTAGCTAAGTTAACCGAGAGTGAGCGTCACAAGACGCTGCATCTGGATGAGGAGCTGCACCACCGGGTGATCGGTCAGGAAGAGGGCGTGACCAAGGTGACAGAGGCCATTATCCGCTCCAAGGCCGGCATCAAGGACCCCGAGAAGCCTATTGGTTCCTTCCTGTTCTTAGGACCTACCGGTGTGGGTAAGACCGAGCTTGCCAAGTCTTTGGCTGCATCGCTTTTTGATGATGAGAACAATATGGTCCGTATCGATATGAGTGAGTATATGGAGAAGTATTCGGTATCCAGACTGATCGTGGCGCCTCCGGGATATGTTGGATATGAAGAGGGCGGCCAGCTGACGGAAGCAGTCCGCAGAAAGCCTTATAGTGTGGTACTGTTTGACGAGATCGAGAAGGCCCATCCGGACGTGTTCAATGTACTTTTACAGGTGCTTGACGATGGACGGATCACAGATTCTCAGGGCAGGACGGTGGATTTTAAGAATACCATTCTGATCATGACTTCTAATATCGGTGCTGCATATCTGTTGGAGGGTATCGATGATGCTGGTACGATTAGGCCGGAGGCGGAAAAGATGGTCATGAACGATTTAAGGAATCACTTTAGACCGGAGTTTTTGAACCGATTGGATGAAACCATTCTGTTTAAGCCTCTTACGAAGGAGAATATAGGTGGTATCATTAAACTGATCATTGAGGATCTGAACAGACGCTTGTCGGATAGGGAGTTAACCATTGAATTGACAGAGGAGGCCAAAGTGTTTATCGTGGAGAATGCTTATGACCCTGTCTATGGAGCCAGACCATTGAAACGGTATATTCAGAAGCATGTGGAGACCTTATCAGCCAGATTGATTCTGGCAGACCGGGTCGGAGAAGGGGATACCATTCTCATTCATGTGGAAGATGGCCAGTTGAAAGCGGATGTCAGGGTTACTTCATAAAGCAACCCCGCCCCGCGTGTTAATTATAACTTTGCAGGCATTTTGGCGGCTTGCAATCAGCTGGAAACTGTTATATAATGAGAAATGACCTGTCTGATAAAGAAGGGATAACTGGTTATGGAGGTAGAAGATGATACCTAAAGATCCTGTGGTGTTGTTAAGTTTTTTAAATTTAAAGTTGCGTGATTATTATAAGGATCTCCAGGCTCTGTGTGAGGATTTGGGGGTGAATGAGGCGGAGATCACGCATAAGTTGTCGCTGTTGGATTATCATTATGACAAGGAACAGAATCAATTTGTGTAACGTTGGAAATAGATGTCATGTCTGTACGGGATGTGGCAGGTGTTATGGCGATAAAAATGGAATTCATGTGATTACAGGGAGTGATTTGAATGAAAACAGTCATTTCGAATTGCTTTTTGCGGATGCGTGTCGAAAAAACTGCAACATTTCTTGCGATAATTATGTGAAGATGATTGGTGTAGATATTGGAACCACTACCATTGCAATGGTGCTTTATGATCAGTTGGGTAGGGAAGAGGATTGTTTTGTGACGGTGAATCCTCAGGTGAAGTATGGTGCGGATGTGCTTTCCAGGATTCAGGCGGCGTTAGACCCTGAAGCAGCGCAGGATATGAAGCGGGAAGTGAGAGCAGTGTTGGATGAGGGGATTCGGCAGTTTCGTAAGAAGTATCCCGGTGTGTCGGATGAGGAATTTTGTATGATGGTCGGAGCCAATACTACTATGGTGTATCTGCTTTTGGGGCTTGATACGGCAGAGCTTGGAAGGGCGCCATTTCATGCAAGTCATCTTGGTATGCAGGAATTTAGCATAGGTGGGGTGAAGGGTACAATCTTTCCCGGGCTATCTGCTTTTGTAGGTGGGGATATCTTGGCGGGTATTTATGCATGTGGTATGGCAGAGCGGGAGGAAATCACGCTTTTGATCGATCTTGGAACCAACGGTGAGATGGCCATAGGAAATGGTAATGGTATCATAGCCTGTTCTACAGCGGCAGGACCGGCCTTCGAAGGGGGAGCTACCAAAGGTGTCTGGGGGGCGGATATGGTGCATCTGGTGGCAGAGCTTTTGCGGGCCGGAATCTTGGATGAGACGGGGCTTATGGAAGAGGAATATTTTGAGCAGGGAATCCTCATAGGTAGTACACTGATCACGCAGAAGAGCATTCGGGATCTGCAGCTTGCAAAGGCAGCTATTGCTGCGGGTATCAGGATTTTGGCACAGACCTATGGACTTGATGGCATAGAACAGATAGACAGAGTGGTGCTGGCAGGTGGTTTTGGATATTATCTGAATGCAGAAGATGCAGCCAGGATCGGTCTTATGCCAGCACAGCTGATTCCTAAGGTTATATCGGGTGGAAATACGGTGCTGGCAGGAATCCGTAAGTATGTGCTGGCAGGTTTGGAAGAAGAACGTCATCTTGGAAAAATCGTTACAATGACGAAGATGATCAATCTGGCAGAGCAGGATGGTTTTCAAGATAAGTATATAGAGGCGATTGATCTGAAAATGTGGTAGGTTACATCGCTCATTGATTTGGAATGAACCCCTTATAAAATGCATATATTTGAGATAAGTGAATATAATTTCTGCGTCTTAAGCGTTTGCAGGGGTTGCGGAGAAGTAAGGGGTAATAATGAAGCGAGTGGCAGCGGCAGTGGTTGTTGCGGATGTTTTAATGTGTTTGTTGCTTTTGTTTGCATGGGGCAGCAGGAGCAAAGAAGAGGCAGTGAGTACAGTTGGCACTGCCCAGCGTCAGGAGACCAAGAAGATCTGTCTCACTTTTGACGATGGTCCTCATCCTTACTACACGGAGCAGCTTCTGGACGGGCTGAAGGAACGTGGCGTGAAAGCCACGTTTTTTGTTACCGGTGAACATGCTATGCTGCATCCTGACGTCATTAAGCGGATGAGTGAGGAAGGGCATACCATCGGGAACCACACTTACAGTCACATGCAGCTAAAAAGTTCCAATCGGGAGGCGTTCAAGGAAGAATTGATTAAGACCAATGAAGTGCTGGAAGAAATCACAGGGGATGAAGTGGTCTACGTGCGGCCGCCCTATGGCACATGGGATAAGAAGCTGGAGCAGGAACTGAATATGATACCGGTGTTGTGGAATGTGGATCCCTTAGACTGGTGCAGTGATGATGCGGTCTGCGTGGCAGGCAAAGTGATCGCCAAGGCCCAGGAGAATGATATTATCCTGATGCATGATTATTATGAATCCAGTGTTACAGCAGCACTGGAGATTGTGGATGAATTATTAGAGGATGGTTTTTTGTTTGTGACGGTGGAGGAGATACTGTTTGATTAATAGTACAGTGGCTTCACTGTTGCCGGATATCTCGCATATATTATGAGTGATATGAATCTATAAAGGTATGAATAACAATGGAAAATTATGCAGTATTATCACTGGAGACTCATTTGTTTTTTGCAAGGATCATGAAGGAGCATGCCTTCTTTCTGGCAGCAGGCTTCCCTTGCGTAAAGGAAGATTGGATAGAGAAAGCACAATGGTACCGACAGCAATTTGAAGATCTGCTTAAAGAAGTGACGGAGCTTGGAGACGGCAGAGTAAATATACCCATTACAAAATCGGGAGAAATGGTGACAGAATATACCATACCTGCTGAAAAGCGCACACAGCAGCTTACCGGCATCCCTATCGACAGCGAGATTTCTCAGAAACAGCTTAGCTTATGTGCAGGAACAGAGGAAAAAGACTGGCGAGAGCTGACCAGATCCGTACACAAAATCAATGAAAGAGCAAAGGAGCTTCTGAACGGATTTGTCGATTATAAGGAGAGTATCTTGGATGAGGTTGCCAAAGGCAAGTTATATAATGTCAATTATCCTTTGCTGATCGACCATATCCAGAGAGAGGCAAAGCTGTATCGGGCTACACTCATAGAGTTGATGAGTAACAGATCTCTGTCTTATAAAAATCTCAGAAGAACTGAGGAATTCTGGAATCGTATCATGATGGAGCATGCCCTGTTTATCAGAGGACTATTGGACCCTTCCGAAGAGGAGCTGATAGAGACTGCTGACAATTTTGCAAAAGAATTCAAAAAACTACTGCTTCAGGCAAGGAAGCAGGATTGCAGGGCCATGGGCATGACAGAGGAATCACTGGAAGAGGCACGCAAGATCCGGGATTTTAAAAATGCAGGAACAGATGGGATTTTGGATTGTAAGATTACTTCCATCATCTTGCCCCTATTGGCAGACCACGTATTGCGCGAGGCCAACCACTATATTCGCCTGTTAGAGACAGAAGGTGCAGACTAAAGGTATAAAAAATATTCTAAATGTACACAGAATTTTCATAGTTTAAGCGTATACTAAGTTTAGTCAAAGAAGATGCCCGGCTGAAAAGCGTGCTCCTACGAATTTTCAGCCGGATATCTTCTATGAGGGAGCCTTGTGCCTATAAAAAGAAAAGATACATAACAGAAAGAAGGAAAATTTGATGAGAAAGAAAAGTTTACCCCTGTTGCTCACAGCAGTGCTTCTCGCAACAAGCCTAACAGCCTGTGGCAATACGTCTGATGACAATAATACCACCAAATCCAGTGCAAATGCTTCTGAGGAAATCTCACCCACCAATGAACAGGACACGCTTATCAATGAGACCATCATCGTGTTATCTGACAGCACGATCACTATAAACGGCAGTGAAGCAGGAACGGACAGCAGTTCATCAGTATATCTCAGTAATGATATCATCTATTACGAGGACCGCGACACCTACGAAAGCGGAAACCCATACGGAGAAGGCACCAAAGAAGAACGCCACAGCGCAGAGGAAGCAGCCGACCACACAGTGGTCAATATCACCAAACCTGGTACATACAGGCTGCAAGGCAGTCTCTCAAAAGGCCAGATCAGAGTAGATCTGGGTGATTCAGCTTCTACAAACCCGGAGGCTGTGGCCACCTTGATCTTGGACGAGACTTGCATTACATGCCAGGTGGCACCTGCCATCTTGTTTCTGAATGTATATGAGTGCGACAATGAATGGAGCACGGAAACTGCCACTTCTACTGTAGATACTAAAGCAGCCGGAGCCAATCTGGTGATCGCAGATGACAGTATTAATCAGGTAAACGGATCCTTCGTAGCCGGGATCTATAAAGATACCGAAGGGGAGAAAAAACTTTGGAAACAGGACGGTGCCATCTATTCTTACATGTCCATGAATGTTGTCGGGGAGAAAGAAGGAACCGGTATTCTGAACTTGACTGCGGAAAATGAAGGCTTGGATACCGAATTGCACCTGACCATCAACGGCGGAAACATCAACATCCGTGCGAGGAATGACGGTATCAACACCAATGAAGACGGTGTATCAGTGACCACTATCAACGGCGGAGACCTTCATATTATAGCCGGGCTGGGTGAAGAAGGCGACGGCATCGACTCCAACGGCTGGCTAGTCATTAACGGTGGTACCGTCATTGCCAGCGCCAATCCCGCAGCCGATGCAGGTCTTGACAGTGATATGGGAAGTTTCATCAACGGCGGAACTGTGGTAGCGCTGGGATCTACAATGGACTGGGCGGAAAGCGATTCTAGGCAGGTTACCATGAATCTGCAGTTTGCCTCCTACCAGGCCTCTGACAGCGCTATCGTGATCACCAATCAGGAAAGCAAATACGTATTTGCTTATGATCCCTCCGAAGATGAAGTGATCGGAGAAAACATCCGCAGATATATGGGAGCCATTATCTCCTGTGCCAATTTTGCGGTAGATGACAGTTATCATGTATATATTGGCGGAACCGTGGATGGTGCAGAAGTGACAGGTGTCTATGACGTGGTGGGCATCGGCGGTTATGAAGGCGGTGTGCAACAGGCTTATACCGGAACTGACGTGATGCGGGGACCTATGGGCGGCTTCGATGGATTTGGTGGTAAACGGCCTGAAGGACAAGAAGGTGAAGTACCCCGGCTGCCCGGTGGCGAGATGCCGGAGGGTGGAAGACCTCAGCTGCCCTGGGGTGACATGCCACAGGGTGGAGCAATCGTGAACGAAGGCAATGAAGTGTTTTATATGCAGGATAAAGTTAATTTCTTCTCAGGGATTGTACCTTTGAGCACTACAGAGAGTGACGATGTTTTATAGGCTTGTAATGCTTAATTTTTTGTGTTATGATGAGAAAGAGAATGTTTGTGAATAATGTGGACTGGATAATATATGACCGAAAGTGGGAGAATAAAATATCAGAAGGGAGAACTACATAATGCATTTATTAAAAACGCTGGGGTCGCAGATTAAGGAGTTTAAAACCCCAAGTATCATTACACCCCTTTGTATGGTGTTGGAAGTCATCATGGAAATGATCATTCCGTTAATGATGGCTTCAATCGTTGACGATGGGATCCAAGCAGGGAATCTGACTCACATTTATATCATGGGTGGGTGCATGGTGCTGGCAGCCATTGTGTCTTTGTCCTGCGGATTTGCAGGCGGTTTCTTTGGCGCTAAGGCATCCACGGGATTTGCTAGGAATTTGAGAGAGGCGATGTTTGTAAATATTCAAAGCTTTTCTTTTGCCAATATTGATAAGTTCAGTACAGCCGGTCTGGTGACCAGGCTTACTACGGATGTGACGAATATTCAGAATGCATATCAGATGATTCTCAGAATGTGTGTCAGGGCGCCGTTTACGTTGATCTTTGCTATGTGCATGGCGTTTTTTATCAGTCCCAGGATTGCGAGCATTTACCTGGTGGCGGTGATTTTGTTGGGAGCATGTCTGTTTTTGATCGCTTCCAGGACTATGAAGACTTTTCGCAGTATTTTTAAAAAGTATGATGCGTTAAATGCCAGTGTGCAGGAGAATGTGTCTGCCATCCGTGTGGTGAAGGCTTATGTGCGGGAAGAGTATGAGGTGGAGAAGTTTAAGGAGGCCAGTGGGAATCTGCGGAATCTGTTTGTGAATGCAGAGAAGATTCTGGCTTTGAACAGTCCGTTGATGCAATTTACGGTGTATAGTTGTATCCTGGGGATCAGTTATCTGGGTGCCAGAATGATTGTGGCGGGGAATATGTCCACCGGTGATCTCATGAGTCTGTTGGCTTATTGCATGAATATTCTTATGAGTCTGATGATGGTATCTATGATTTTTGTGATGATCACTATGAGTATGGCCAGCGCAGAGCGTATCTGTGAAGTGTTGAATGAGAAGAGTAGTCTGACCAATCCGGATGATCCTGTGTATCAGGTGGAGGATGGCAGTATTAGTTTTGAAAATGTGTCATTTCGGTATAATGCGGAGAGTAAGGAGCCGGTATTGTCGAATATCAATCTGACAATTTTCTCCGGTGAGACCATCGGTATCCTTGGGGGCACCGGCAGTGCCAAGACCAGTCTGGTGAATCTGATCAGCAGGCTGTATGATGTGTCGGAAGGATCTGTGAAGGTCGGCGGTCGGGATGTCAGGGAGTATGATCTGGAAACTTTGCGTAATGAGGTGTCTGTGGTGCTGCAGAAGAATGTGTTGTTCTCAGGCAGTATCCTGGAGAATCTGCGCTGGGGCGATGAGAATGCCACAGAGGAAGAGTGTATCCGTGCTTGTCGGCTTGCCTGTGCGGATGAATTTATTGAGAAGATGCCGGATAAATATGAGACCCATATTGAGCAGGGCGGTACCAATGTGTCCGGTGGACAGAAGCAGAGGCTTTGTATTGCCAGGGCATTATTGAAGAAGCCTAAGATATTGATACTGGATGACAGTACCAGTGCGGTGGACACTGCTACGGATGCCAAGATTCGTAAGGCCTTTGCAGAGGAGATTCCGGGAACCACCAAGATCATCATTGCCCAGAGGATTTCCAGTATTGAGCATGCGGATCGTGTGATCGTGATGGAAGATGGTAAGGTAAATGCTTTTGATACGCCAAAGAATCTGCTGGCAAGTAATGCCATCTATCAGGATGTATATGAGCAGCAGACTGCAGGTGGCGGTGATTTTGATGAGAAAGGAGGAATGTAAGGATGGCCAGACCGGGTGAGATGCGTGGGAGACCTAAGCCGAGACTGGAGGATCCCAAGGGCTCATTTTTAAGACTGATGAAGTTTGTGTTGAAGGATTATGCATGGGCAGGGCTTGTAGTAGTGGTATGTATCGTGGTGACGGTATTTTCCAGTGTACAGGGCACGTTGTTTATGCAGACTTTGATCGATGATTATATTGCGCCGCTGATCGGGCAGCAGAATCCTGATTTCTCCGGACTTTTGAGAGCAATGGGAAGAGTGGCGTGCTTTTATGGTGCAGGAGTGGTGGCAGCTTATACTCAGGCACGTGTGATGGCAGTGGTCACGCAGGGAATGATGCGTAATTTCAGGGATACGCTGTTTGTGCATATGGAGAGTCTGCCCATCCGGTATTTTGACCAGCATCCCCATGGGGATATCATGTCTATTTATACCAATGATATTGATACTTTGCGACAGATGGTCAGTCAGTCCATACCGCAGTTGATCAATAGTGTGATCACCATTGTCAGTGTACTGATCAGTATGATTCGTCTGAGTCTGCCTTTGACGGGCGTGACGCTTCTGATGGTGGCGGTGATGCTCTTTACCACAGGGAAGGTGGCGGGACTTTCCGGCAGTAACTTTGTGGGGCAGCAGAGAGCGCTGGGTAATGTGAATGGTTATATCGAAGAGATGATGAACGGGCAGAAGGTGGTAAAGGTGTTCTGTCATGAAGAGGCGGCCATTGCAGAGTTTAAGAAGCGCAACAATGAGCTGTTTGAGAATGCCAACAGAGCCAACAGGTATGCCAATGTGATGGGGCCCATCAATGCGCAACTGGGGAATATGAGTTATGTATTGTGCGCCATCGTCGGCGGTGTGCTGGCCTTAAACGGCTGGACCGGTCTGACGGTAGGTAAGCTTGCCAGCTTTCTGACCTTTAATAAGAGCTTTAATATGCCTATTAATCAGGTGTCTATGCAGTTTAACAGTATCATCATGGCACTGGCGGGTGCGGAGAGAGTCTTTAAGCTTCTGGATGAGAAGCCGGAGGTGGATGAGGGCTATGTGACGCTGGTAAGAGCCAAGAAGGAGAATGGGGAACTGGTGGAGGTTCCCTATAGAACCGGTACTTGGGCGTGGAAGCATCCGCACAAGGCGGATGGCACTGTGACGTATCAGGAGCTCGCCGGTGATGTGGTGTTTGACGGTGTGGACTTTGGATATGTGCCGGAAAAGATGGTGCTGCATGATGTGAAGCTTTATGCTACGCCGGGGCAGAAGATTGCGTTTGTAGGTTCTACCGGTGCAGGTAAGACTACCATTACGAATCTGATCAACCGCTTTTATGACATTCAGGATGGTAAGATCCGATATGACGGGATTAATATCAATAAGATTAAAAAGGCTGATCTGAGGAAATCTCTAGGCATCGTGCTACAGGATACCCACTTGTTTACCGGTACAGTTATGGAGAATATCCGATATGGTAAGTTGGATGCTACGGATGAAGAGGTGTATGCAGCGGCGAAACTTGCCAACGCGGACAGCTTTATCAATCGTCTTCCACAGGGGTATCAGACAGTGCTGACGGGAGATGGCAGTAATTTAAGCCAGGGACAGCGGCAATTGCTTGCCATTGCCAGAGCTGCGGTGGCCGATCCGCCGGTTCTGATTCTGGATGAAGCCACTTCGTCCATTGATACCCGTACAGAGCGCATTGTACAGGATGGTATGGATAAGCTAATGAAGGGACGTACTACTTTTGTCATTGCACATAGACTGTCTACGGTGCGCAACAGCGACTGTATCATGGTACTGGAACAGGGACGTATCATTGAAAGAGGTACCCATGAGGATCTGATCGAGCAGAAGGGTAAGTATTATCAGTTGTATACGGGTGCCGTGGTGGCTGATTAAGTTTAGAAAGAGATTTGCATATAGGATAAAGGGAGCTGTCATACCGGAGGCGGGCGTCCGGTATGGCAGCTCTTTGAGGATTTGTAGGTAGTCTGAACATTTTAACAAGATCACGGTTTATAAAACAGAATATTATCTCTGTATTCCCTAGGGGTCTTTCCAATATATTTCTTAAAGGTCTTGGTAAAGTAATTTACATCAGGTATTCCACAGTACAGTGCAATAGTTTGGATCTGCATGGAAGTGGAATTGAGCAGGAAGATGGCCTGGTCAATTCGTTTTTTGTTAACGTATTCTGTCAGAGTCATACCGGTTTCCTTCTTAAACAGGCTGGAAAGATAGCTTGCATTGACATTCTGAAGCTTGGCCTGTGTCTTTAAGCTGAGATCAGCAGTCAGATCCAGATCGATCTGGGTGATCACTTTTTGCACCAGTAGAGAATAACTTTTCATGGAGTGGTTCTTAACCAGCAGGCAGTATTTATGAATCATATCCCGCTGAAGCTTGAGGACAGAATCTTTGGAGTTGAGCAACTCTATCTTACGGGCAAAGTCAGCGGAAAGCTTATCAATATGAAGGGGATGCACAGAGCCTGTCTCAGCAGCTTTACGGAGGAGTGTGTTCAAAATAATACTATAATTCTTCAGATTGCGCAGTGGATCTGATGTACGTTCCTCCAGTACGGAAAGAGACAGGGAGCTCATAATAGAGTCTGCTTTGTTGGGTTGTCCTTGAGATACTGCTTGCATTAATTTGTTTTCTGTAGCATAGCGGTTTTCCAGAACTTGAATACTAAGAAAGGGTTCTTCGATATTCTTGGCAAGCATCGTCTCACAAATTGGTTTTGTCAGATCAAAAATGTGGTTGACAGAATGAATTGAAAAACTGTCTAATCCTCCCCATATTTTTTCTCCAAAAGTGTTAAGTAACGTATTGATCAAGCTGTCTTCTATAAATGTCGGAATGTTGCTGTAATACTTCTCTACTTGCGGAAATAAATCAGGAGGGATGTGATATTCATCAATAATCTGGTAGATGATTTCTTTTGTTATTTCCACGCAGGTATATGGCCCGATCACCATTGTGGTGGCGGGCTCTATCTGAGGTAGCAGGAACATGACATATTTACAGTGAAAGGAATCGGTGATCCTGTAAAAGGTCTTAGGATGCATGTGTTCCTTGATAAAACGTTGCAGAGGCAGACGTATATCCTGTCCGAGAAGTTTGCGCAGTCCCAGGTCCAGATTGCACTTTTGTGCAGTATCTTCAGTCAACAGATGCGCCTGTATATGATAATTTTTTAAGATTGACGTTAAAAAGGATAGCTCAGCATCGTAAAACATGGAATCCCTCCATTCTTCAGTTACTGTGTAAATGAAACAAACTATTTTTAACTATTATCGTATAATTTTTAGGAAAAATCAAGTGCTAATAAAAATATTACATAAAAACACAAAAAAAATACTCACTCCTTTTGTTATTTGTTTGTTAAAATAATAACAGTCAACATGTGTTTGTTTTTTTGAGAAAGGTAGGATGTTTTATGACAAAGCAAAATGAAGTAAGACCATTCGGGTTGCGGGATAAACTGGGTTACATGTTTGGTGATTTTGGAAACGATTTTACCTTTATACTATCTTCCAGTTTCCTGTTGAAATTTTACACGGATATCATGGGGGTTCCGGCAGCAGTGGTGGGTGTGATCATGATGATCGCTCGTTTCGTGGATGCATTTACAGATGTGACAATGGGACGGATATGTGACCGCAGTAAGATGACTTGTGTCGGAAAGTTTAAGCCCTGGATCCGCAGAATGTGTGCACCTGTTGCCATCGCATCCTTTCTGATCTATCAGAGTGGATTGGCAGATATGCCTATGGCATTTAAAATTGGTTATTTGTTTGTGACGTATATTTTATGGGGATCCATTTTCTATACATCCATCAATATTCCTTACGGTTCCATGGCTTCTGCTATCTCCGCAGAACCCAGTGACCGTCAGTCCCTGTCCACTTTCCGCAGCATGGGTGCCACGCTGGCAGGTGTGGTGATCGGTGCGGGAGTTCCCATGCTGGCTTATGACGAAAATTCTCAGATGGTGGGAAGCAGATTTACATTGATCGCAGGTGTGTTCTCTGTATTGGCAGTAGGCTGTTATCTGTTGTGCTACTATATGACCACTGAACGGGTAAAGCCGGAGGTGGATCAGGAAGCGGTAAAGAATAACAGTGTGTTCAATATGTTTAGGAATGCGTTGAAGAATCGGGCTTTGATCTCTATCATTGCAGCTTCTATCGTGATGCTTCTGGCGCAGTTGACTATGCAGTCCATGGCCAATTATGTATTTCCCAACTTTTACAGGAATACAACTGCACAGTCTGCATCCACGCTGTTGATGATGGCGGGTATGATGATAGCGGCAGTGCTTTCTAAGCCATTGGCCAATAAGTTTGGTAAGGCAGAGGTGAGTGTGGCAGCAAATGTTCTTGCTGTAGCAGTATGTATCGCACTGTTTATCCTTCGTCCGGAAAGTGTATGGGTTTATGTGGCACTTCAGACACTTTGCTGGCTTGGACTTGGTATTTTCACAATGGTATCCTGGGCGTTGATCACAGATGTGATCGATTACTCAGAACTAAAGAATGGTATTCGTGAGGATGGATCCGTATATGCCCTGTATTCCTTTGCCAGAAAGCTGGGTCAGGCGGCTTCGGCAGGTTTGAGCGGTGGACTTCTGACCATGATCGGTTATACAGATACTACAGCGTTTGATACAGGTGTAGTAAACGGTATCTTTAATATTTCTACTTTGGTACCTGCGTTGGGCTTTGGTCTGCTGGCAGTGATCCTGTGGTTTTGGTATCCTCTGCACAAGAAAGAGGTTGATGCCAACGTGATCGCATTAAAGGAAAAGCATGCAAATGAAAAATATGAATAAAGACTAGAATAAGTAAAGGATTAAAAGTAAAAAATAATAAAAATATATCAGAAAGGATGACGAAGATGAGAGAGATTCTGAATCTGAATGTAAAGTGGGCATTTTCCAAGGAGGCATCTGCGATACCTTCCACTATGCCTGAGAACTGGTACTGGGTGACACTTCCCCACACCTGGAATGATATTGATGGGCAGGATGGGGGTAATGATCTGTATCGCGGTACCTGCTATTATGCAAAGGAGATCGTAAAGGCTGATCTGCCTGTTGCAGACAAGTATTATCTGGAGTTTTGCGGTGCCAATTCTTCCGCAGATGTGTATGTGGATGGTAAAAGCATAGCTCACCATGACGGTGGATATTCCACCTGGCGTGTGGATGTGACCAAGGAACTGAAGGAAAAGAGTCTGCTTGTAGTGGCAGTGGACAACAGTCCCAATGACAGTGTATATCCCCAGATGGCAGACTTTACTTTCTACGGTGGTCTGTACAGAGATGTGAATCTGATCGCAGTGAGCGATTCCCACTTTGATCTGGAGTATTACGGAGGCCCCGGTATTGCAGTTACCCCCATCGTGGAAGGTGATGATGCCAGGGTGAGTGTGGAAGTATATGTGACAAATGTAGGGAAAGGTCAGAGCCTGAGATATACGCTGAAAGATGCCAATGGCAATGTGGTAGGAGAAAGTGAACTGAGCGCAGATGAGACAAAAGCGGAGTTTGCGATCAAGAAGGCACATCTGTGGCGCGGTAAGAAGGATCCTTATCTGTATACGGCAGAAGTACTGCTTTTATCCGGTGAAGAGGTGTTGGACAATGTATCTACACGTTTTGGCTTAAGAAGCTTTGTGATCGACCCTGAGAAAGGATTTATATTAAACGGTGAAAGTTATCCTTTGCGTGGTGTATCCCGCCATCAGGACAGATGGGGAATCGGTAATGCACTGCTTCCGGAGCATCACAGAGAAGATATGGATCTGATCTGTGAAATGGGCGCCACCACCATTCGTCTGGCACATTACCAACACAGTCAGTATTTTTATGACTTGTGCGATGAGAAAGGACTTGTTATATGGGCTGAGATTCCTTATATCTCCAAACACATGGAAGGGGGACGGGAGAATACCATTTCCCAGATGAAAGAACTGGTGATTCAGAATTATAATCATCCCAGTATCGTAGTGTGGGGACTTTCCAATGAGATCACCATGTCCGGAGAGGTACAGGAAGATCTGCTGGATAATCATCGTGTATTGAACGACATGGTACATGAGATGGATCCCACCAGACTGACTACCATTGCAGCAGTGTCCATGTGTGATATCAACCATCCCTATATCCAGATTCCCGACGTAGTATCTTATAACCACTATTTCGGCTGGTACGGTGGCGATACCTCCATGAATGGTCCTTGGTTTGATCGTTTCCATGCCACTTTCCCCAACATCCCTATCGGTGTCAGCGAATATGGTTGTGAGGCGTTAAACTGGCATACTTCTGATCCGGATCAGGGAGACTATACAGAGGAATATCAGGCTTATTATCATGAAGAACTGATCAAGCAACTGTACACCAGACCTTATCTCTGGGCCACTCATGTATGGAATATGTTTGACTTTGGTGCGGATTCCAGAAACGAAGGTGGCGAGAATGGACAGAATCATAAGGGTCTTGTGACATTTGACCGTAAATACAAGAAGGATTCTTTCTATGCTTACAAGGCATGGTTGTCTGATGAGCCTTTTGTCCACATCTGCGGTAAGCGCTATATAGACCGTGTAGAAGATGTGACCAAAGTAACGGTATACTCCAATCTTCCTGAAGTAGAATTGTTTGTAAATGGAGAAAGCCTGGGCAAACAGAAGAGTCCTGAGCATTTCTTCTATTTCCAGGTGCCAAGTGTGGGAGAGTCAAAACTTGTGGCAGTAGCGGGAGAGTGCAGAGACGAAAGTGTGATCCGCAAGGTGGACACCTTCAATGAAGAGTATCGTCTCAAGGAAAAAGGTGCTATTCTCAACTGGTTTGATATTACCGCGCCAGAAGGCTACTTCTCACTGAATGATAAGCTTAGTGAGATCATGAAGGCGGAAGAAGGCAAAGCGCTGTTTATGGGACTGATGCAGCAGATGATGCAGGGCACCGGCAATGGCGGAATGGAAGCGTCACCTGAGCTGATGCAGATGATGGGTGGATTTACCGTGATCCGTATGTGCAGTCTTATGGGTGCGGCTAATGTAAAGGTGACCAAGGAGCAGTTACTTGCATTAAATGCCCAGTTGAATCAGATCAAGAAGCCTTAACCAGACGTAAGTCTTTGGAAAGATAAACTAAAAACAAAACCGCCGATATCACGATTAGATGTGATGTCAGCGGGTTTGTTTGTGTGGGTTCTATTAAAATGGGTTATTGATTCCTACAAAAAAATATTGAGAAATTTAAAAAAAACAATTGACATTTATCCCAGATAGTGTTATTATCTTACTTGCGTGATGCGGCCGGGCTTTTAAAGAAGTCTAAAGTTGCTGAATACTATGCGGAAGTGTCGGAATTGGCAGACGAGCAAGACTAAGGATCTTGTGATCATTGTGATCGTGTGGGTTCAAGTCCCATCTTCCGCAGTAGAATTTTTAAAGTTGAACAAACAATTTAAAAAATTCAAAATATTACTTGACAAACATAAGAAATTGTGTTATAGTAATAACTGCCTTGCAGAGATGGCGGAATTGGCAGACGCGCACGGTTCAGGTCCGTGTGGTAGCAATACCATGAGGGTTCAAGTCCCTTTCTCTGCACTACCCAAGAGCTTCTGATACAAATCGGAGGCTTTTTTGCACGTTATAAATATTTTGTCGATGAAGAAAAAAGAGGAATTCTGTATTTTTTGCAGAATATTAATAATAAGAGTGTTGGATGGGTTTCTTAGGCCGCACGGGCACGGCTGTAAGGAGGTCAGTATGACAATTAGAGAAAAATTAGAATTAAGAGAAAAAGAAATTTTAAGTCCCTATGCAAGCTTTAGTATGGAATCAAAAGGGCGCTTAAAGCCGGAAGGACAGGATGACATTCGACCCGTGTTTCAGCGGGACAGAGACAGGATCATTCATTGTAAGGCATTTCGCAGGCTGAAGGATAAGACTCAGGTGTTTCTGACACCGGAGGGAGATCATTATCGTACCAGATTAACCCATACCCTTGAGGTATCACAGAATGCCAGAACCATTGCCAAGGCACTGAAGTTGAATGAAGAGTTGGTGGAGGCTATTGCACTGGGGCATGATCTGGGACATACGCCTTTTGGGCATGCAGGGGAGCGGGCACTGAACCGTGTCTGTCCTTATGGATTTGAACATAGTGCGCAAAGTGTGCGGACAGTTGATAAGCTGGAGAAGAATGGGGAAGGCTTAAATCTGACCTATGAGGTCCGGGACGGTATCCTGAATCACCAGACCATTGGAAAGCCTCATACATTGGAAGGGAAGATCGTGCGCTTTTCAGATAAAATTGCTTATATACACCATGATATGGATGACGCAGTGCGCGGCGGGATCCTGAAGGAGAGCGATGTACCCAGAGAGATCAGCGAGGTGCTGGGCAGTACACCAAATGAGAGACTGAGCTGCTTTATTCATGACATTATCGTGACCAGTATGGACAAAAATGATATTCTTATGTCAAATACAGTGGCTGACGCCATGAAGGAGCTTCGCCAGTTCATGTTTGACAGAGTATATCAGAATCCGGAGGCAAAGAGTGAGGAAGGCAAAGCAGAGGTGTTGATGGAGACTCTTTATCAGCATTATCTGAAGCATGTGGATGATCTGCCGGATGAGTTTTTAAAGCTTTTGTCGGAGGGAGAACCGAGAGAAAGAATCGTCTGTGATTATGTGGGAGCCATGAGTGACCGCTTTGCAATTGCAAAATACGAAGAGATTTACATTCCTAAGTCATGGCCGTGTTAAGGAGTTGAGATATGTTTTATCCGGAAGAACTGATAGAAGAAGTCAGAATGAAAAACGATATAGTGGATGTGATCTCCGGATATGTGAGACTTACGAAGAAGGGGAACAATCATTGGGGCTTATGTCCTTTTCACAATGAGAAGTCCCCATCCTTTGCAGTGTCGGGGAATAAGCAGATGTATCACTGTTTCGGCTGCGGAGTCAGTGGGAATGTGTATACCTTTGTCATGGGATACGAGAATTATACCTTTCCGGAGGCGGTGAAGATGCTGGCGGGGAGGGCCGGTGTGAATCTGCCGGAGGTAGAATATACGGAAGAGATGCGGCGCAAGGAGAATAAGCGGGCAAGACTTCTGGAGATCAATAAGGAGGCTGCGAAATTCTTTTATTATCAGCTTAGATCATCCCATGGGGAGATTGGTCATCAGTATCTTGAGAAGCGGCAGCTGACGGAAGAGACCATGAAGAAATTTGGACTGGGATATGCCGGTAAAAATGGAGCCTTCCTGGTGCAGTACCTGAGGCAGAAGGGATTTGAGGATGAGTTGATCAAGGAGGCCGGGCTTGCCAACTTCTCGGAGACCAGGGGGCTTGTGAGCCAGTTCTGGAATCGGGTTATGTTTCCTATACAAGATGTGAATCATCGGGTCATCGGTTTCGGCGGCAGAGTGATGGGAGAGGGAGAACCGAAGTATCTGAATTCTCCGGAGACGCCCATTTTTGATAAAAGAAGGAATTTGTACGGACTGAATTTTGCACGGACGGCCAGAAGTGGCAATATTATCATTTGTGAAGGATATATGGATGTGATCGCCATGCATCAGGCCGGCTTTACTCAGGCAGTGGCCAGTCTGGGTACGGCCTTTACCTCCGAACAGGCCAGTCTGCTGCATAGATATACGGAAAATGTGCTGTTAGCTTATGACAGCGATGGTGCCGGCGTGAAGGCTGCGCTGCGTAGTATCGGTATTTTGAGAGAGGCCGGGCTGTCCGCCAAGGTGATCAATATGCAACCCTATAAGGACCCGGATGAATTCATGAAGCATCTGGGCAGGGAGGCCTTTCAAGAGAGGATAGATCAGGCGGAGAACAGCTTTTTCTTTGAGATTCGGATTCTGGAAAGAGAGTATGATCTGAAGGATCCGGAATCTAAGACTTTGTTTTACAGGGAGATTGCTAAGAAGCTCTGTGCTTTCTCGGAGGAAGTGGAACGAGAGAATTATCTGCAGGCTGTTGCGGACAAGTATTTGATCGGTTTTGACAAGCTGCGAGGGCTTGTAAACAGTTATGCGGCGAAAACAGGGCTTGCACGTCCCATAGAACGCCCGCGCTCCGGCGTGCAGCAGAAGAATACCCCACAGGAGAATGGGAAGAAGTCCCAGCGGCTTTTACTTACCTGGCTTACGGACGAGCCTTTGGTCTATGGGAAAATCAAACGATATATTTCTCCGGAGGATTTTACCGAGGATTTATATCAGAAGGTTGCTGTCAGACTTTTTGCAGATATGGAAAAGGGTAACTACAATCCCGCAGGGATTATCAATATGTTTACGGATGAAGAGGAGCAGAGAGAAGCTGCGTCCCTGTTTCATACCAGCCTGCCGGTGCTTACTACAAGGCAGGAGCAGGAAAAAGCGTTTCGGGATATTGTGCTTTCCGTAAAACGCAACAGTTATGAATATTATACTTCCAAACTGGGAACAGATGTGAATGCTCTAAAACAGGTAATTGAGGGCAAGAAAGCATTGGAAGAACTGGCCAGAACGCATATTTCACTGGATTAAGGTTACAATGATACAATAGGAAGGATGGAACCACGAAAATGGATGAAAACACACAGGCAAAATTTGAGCAAAAGGTAAAAGACCTTCTTGCTATGGCGAAAAAAAAGAAAAATGTATTGGAATATCAGGAGATCAGTGATTTCTTTTCAGATATGCCGCTGGAAGAGGAACAATTTGAGCGGGTGCTGGATGCTTTGGAGCGCAGTAATGTAGATGTGCTGCGCATTACAGAGATTGATGATATTGGGGAAGAACCTTTGATCTTGTCTGATGAGGATCTTGATGTAGATGTGGAGAATTTGGATCTGAGTATTCCTGAGGGGATCAGTCTGGAAGATCCGGTCAGAATGTATCTGAAGGAAATCGGTAAAGTGCCTCTTTTAAGCGCAGAGGAAGAGATTGAACTGGCGCAGAAAATGGAGGTGGGCGATCAGGATGCCAAGAAGAGACTGGCTGAGGCGAATTTACGTCTGGTAGTCAGCATTGCCAAGCGTTATGTGGGTCGTGGTATGCTGTTCCTTGATCTGATTCAGGAAGGTAACCTGGGTCTTATTAAAGCTGTAGAAAAGTTCGATTATCGAAAAGGATATAAATTTTCTACCTATGCTACCTGGTGGATCCGTCAGGCCATTACCAGAGCCATTGCAGATCAGGCAAGGACCATCCGTATTCCTGTGCATATGGTGGAGACCATCAATAAGCTGATCCGTGTCAGTCGTCAGCTGCTGCAGGAGCTTGGCAGGGAGCCGTCTCCTGAGGAGATTTCGGAAGAGATGGACATGCCGGTGGATCGTGTGCGGGAGATCTTGAAGATCAGTCAGGAACCGGTATCTCTGGAGACTCCTATCGGTGAGGAAGAGGATAGTCATCTGGGTGACTTTATTCAGGATGACAATGTGCCGGTACCCTCAGATGCGGCAGCCTTTACTTTGTTGAAAGAGCAGTTGGTGGAGGTGTTGGGTACTTTGACAGAGAGAGAGCAGAAGGTTCTTCGTCTGCGCTTTGGTTTGGATGATGGACGTGCCCGGACTCTGGAGGAAGTAGGTAAGGAATTTAATGTCACACGTGAGCGTATCCGTCAGATTGAGGCAAAGGCTCTGAGAAAACTTCGTCATCCCAGCCGCAGTCGCAAACTGAAGGATTATCTGGATTAAGTTATGAGGAACATGAGTAAAAAGGTAGAGCTTTCAGCCAGGATGCAGGCTATTGCTGATCTGGTTACGCCCGGAAATGTGGTCTGTGATGTAGGATGTGATCATGGATTCTTGTCCATTTATCTGGTGCAGAATAAGATCAGTCCCAGGGTGATTGCCATGGACGTGCGAAGTGGCCCCTTGTCCCGGTGCGAGGAGCATGTGGCGCAGTATGGGCTGGAGCAGTACATAACCATGCGCCTGTCCGACGGTCTGAAATGTTTGCTGCCCGGAGAGGCAGAAACCATGGTCTGTGCCGGTATGGGCGGCAGATTGATGCAGAAGATATTGACGGAAGGGGAGGAAAAGGCGGCAGACTTAAAAGAGCTGATCCTGCAGCCTCAGTCGGAGCTCAAGACCTTTCGGAAATTTCTTCGCGGGCAGGGATATTGTACTGTGGAAGAGAATATGATTGAGGAAGACGGTAAGTTTTATCCTATTATGAAGGTTATGCCCGGAGAGGAGAAAATAAGTAGTGAGTCGGCTCAAGAACCATCGGTGTGTGATCGATTTGGGACATTCTTGCTTGAAAAGAAAAACCCTGTGCTGTACCGTTTTCTAAAGCAGCGTAGGGGACAGCTTCTTTCGATCCGGGAAGGCATTCTTGCCACCTCTCATACGGGGGCCAGGGAACGCCTTTGTGAGATAGATTCCGAGCTTGCCGACATCAGTGAAGCATTTCAGTATTATGAAGGATAGTGATTATGAAGGATGATGGGAAAATAAACAAGGCAGGTGTTCAAAATAGGAAGGAAGGGAAATCGTATGATTACGGTAACGATAAACGGTGAAAAGAAACAATATCCGCAAGGAACTACCTATGAAACCATTGCAGAGGATTATCAGGATCAGTATCAGGGAATGATCGCGCTGGTTGCAGTGGATGGCAAGATTCGGGAACTGTTTAAGCGACTTAGTAGGGATTGTGAGATTTCCTTTTTTACTTTGGGGGATAGTGTGGGACATAAGACCTATGTGCGCGCAGCTACCATGCTATTTTTGAAGGCTGTACAGGATGTGTTCGGAAATGAGGCTGCACAAAATTGTAGGGTGGAATTTACCATCGGACATGGATATTTTGTGAGACCGAAAGACGCTTCCCTTTCCAGTGGAGAAAATGCTGAGAAGATTCTGAAGAAAATGAAGGAACTGGTAAGTCGCCACATTCCGTATATGAAAAAGTCCTATCCCTTGGATGAAGCCATGGAGTTGTTTCGCAGTCAGGGTATGGTGGATAAGGAGAAGGTGTTTCGGTACCGCAGAGGTTCTTTTGTGAATATCTACGAGATGGAAGGGTATTATGACTATTATTATGGGTATATGCTGCCTCATACCGGCTATGTGAAATGGTTTGATGTGGTGGCCTATGAAGGCGGTTTTATGCTACTTCTTCCTACCAAAAAGGAACCTTGTTTGGTGGAACCGTTAAAGGAGCAGAAGAAGTTGTTTGCAACCCTTGTGGAATCTGAGGGCTGGGGACAGAAGGTGGGCATTGCCACAGTAGGAGATCTGAATGACCAGATATGCAATGGGTCTATCAGTGATATGATCCTGGTACAGGAAGCACAGCAGGAGCGGAAGATTGGAGAGATTGCCAAGGACATTGCGGCAAGAGGCGGTGTGAAATTCATCATGATCGCAGGACCTTCTTCTTCCGGTAAGACCAGCTTTTCTCACAGGCTTTCTATTCAGTTACGTACTATGGGTCTGGTGCCCCATCCCATTGCACTGGATGATTATTTTGTAAACAGAGAAATGACACCAAGGGATGAGAACGGCGACTATAATTTTGAATGTCTGGAAGCCATCGATATCAAGCAGTTTAACGAAGACATGGGAAGGCTTCTGGCAGGTGAGACAGTAGAACTGCCCTCCTTTAATTTCAAGACCGGTAAGAGAGAGTATAACGGCAAGTTCAAAAAGCTTGGGGCTGATGATATTCTGGTCATTGAGGGGATCCACGGTCTCAATCCCAAGACTTCTTATTGCTTGCCGGATGAAAGCAAATACAAGATCTACATCAGTGCTTTGACCAATATCAATATCGATGAGCATAACAGGATCCCTACCACCGATGGCAGGCTTCTGCGTCGTATGGTCCGGGATGCCCGTACCCGTGGAGCTGATGCCCGCAGGACCATCGAAATGTGGCCTTCTGTCCGTCGTGGAGAAGAGGAAAATATCTTTCCCTTCCAGGAGGAAGCTGATGCCATGTTTAATTCAGTACTAATCTATGAGCTGGCTGTGTTGAAACAATATGCAGAACCTTTATTATTCCGTATCACGAAGGATCAGCCGGAGTATTATGAGGCCAAACGGCTTCTGAAATTCCTGGAATATTTCCTGGGTGTCAGCAATGAAAACCTGCCCAATAATTCTATTTGCAGGGAATTTGTGGGCGGCAGCTGTTTTCATGCATAGAGTGAGCATAGTGTAAGTGTTGAATGGGAAATTGAAAAAAGCCCGGTTAAAGCAGTATAAGACTGTTTTGCCGGGACTTTACATGTAAGCAGGACGATAAGCCGGGTTATGTCGTGAATAATCATCTATCTAGAACGGCTGTTACCAGACGTTTCAAGCGACCTACCTGAAAACAGGCCGGGCAAGCCTATGGTTTTCGTTTTGGTCTTGCTGCGGATGGGGTTTTCATGGCTCCGTCTGTTACCAGACGGACGGTAGTCTCTTAAGCTGCCTTTCCACCCTTACCAGACGATTCTGCTAGAGAATCTCCGGCGGTATATTTGTGTTGCACTGGCCTTGGAGTTGCCTCCACCGGACGTTATCCGGCATCCTGCCCTTTGAAGCCCGGACTTTCCTCACCCGGCAGCGTAAGCCGCCGGCCGCGATTATTTG
>JAZQGM010000092.1:0-10689 GCA_045540075.1 Acetatifactor sp.
ATATAACAGTGATTCCAAACTGAAGATTATCCCTTTAGGAGGACTGGAACAGATTGGAATGAACATTACTGCCTTCGAGTATGAGGACAGTATTATTGTGGTGGACTGCGGATTGTCTTTCCCGGCAGATGATATGCTGGGCATCGATCTGGTGATCCCAGATACCACTTACCTGGAAAATCATATTGATAAAGTGAAGGGATTTGTGATCACTCACGGTCATGAGGACCATATCGGAGCCCTTCCCTATGTACTGCGTAAAATTAATGTTCCGGTGTATGCAACCAGACTCACCATGGGCATTATTGAAAATAAATTAAAAGAGCATAACCTGATGGGTACAACGAAACGTAAGGTGATGAAGTTTGGACAGTCTGTGAATCTGGGACAGTTCAGGGTGGAATATATCAAGACCAACCACAGTATCGTGGACGCAGCTGCGCTGGCAATTTACTCGCCGGCAGGTGTGGTGGTACACACAGGCGACTTTAAGGTGGATTATACGCCCGTATACGGAGATGCCATTGACTTGCAGCGTTTTGCCGAGCTGGGCAAAAAAGGCGTTCTGGCTCTCATGTGTGACTCTACCAATGCAGAGAGACCGGGCTTTACCCAGTCTGAGAAGACCGTGGGCAAAACCTTTGACAGTTTATTTACAGAGCATAAGAATACAAGAATCTTTGTTGCTACCTTTGCCTCTAATGTGGACAGAGTGCAGCAGATTATCAATACAGCTTATAAATTTGGCCGCAAAGTGGCGGTAGAAGGCCGCAGCATGGTAAATATTCTGGAGACAGCCATGCATCTGGAGTGCATCAATGTGCCGGAAAATACGCTGGTAGACTTAGATCAGCTGAAGAACTTCCCTCCGGACCAGCAGGTGATCATTACCACAGGAAGTCAGGGCGAAAGTATGGCAGCGCTGAGCCGTATGGCCAACAATATGCACCGCAAGATCACCATTGGAGCAGGAGATACCGTTATCTTTTCCTCCAGTCCCATTCCGGGCAATGAGAAGCCGGTGACCAAGATCATCAATGAATTACTGCGTAAGGGTGCTGATGTTATCTTCCAGGATGCCCATGTGTCGGGCCATGCATGTCAGGAGGAGATTAAGCTGATCTATACCCTGGTGCATCCCAAATATGCCATTCCGGTTCACGGTGAGTATAAGCATCTGAAAGCCCAGGCCAAGATTGCGAACAGCCTGGGGATTGACAAAGAGAATATCTTTATGTTGTCCTCCGGTGAAGTGCTGGAGCTTGACGAGCAAAGTGCAGAAGTAACCGGAAGAGTGCCTGTAGGATCCATTCTGGTAGACGGACTGGGTGTTGGGGATGTAGGCAATGTGGTACTTCGTGACAGACAGCATCTGGCTGAGGACGGTATTGTTATCGTGGTTATGAGCCTTGACCGCGCAAGCGGTGAGCTTTTGGCAGGGCCGGATATCGTGTCCAGAGGTTTCGTATATGTGAGAGAATCGGACGAACTTATGGATGAAGCCCGCTATGTGGTAGATGTGGCCATTCAAGCATGCTTAGACAGAGGCATTACTGATTGGGGTAAACTGAAAGCTACCACCAAGGATGCGCTTAGCGACTTGATTTGGAAGAAAACCAAGAGACGTCCTATGATATTGCCTATTATCATGGAAGTTTAAGAATAATTTACTTGCAAAATATGTGGAGAGACGTTACAATATGAGAAACATGGAAGATGCGGTGTTGGGATTTATTGGTGCAATTAAGGACTCGGAAGAGTATAGGGATTATACTCGGGAGAAGGAAAAGGTGAAGCAGTTTCCGGAGTTGAAGGAGCAGATTGATGAATATCGGCGGCGTAACTATGTGATGCAGAATAGTGAGGATACTGTATTTGAGAATATTGAGGAGTTTGAGAAGGAGTATGCTGACTTGTGGGAGAAGCCGCTTGTGGCGGATTTTCTTGCAGCTGAGCTGGCATTTTGCAGGATGATGCAGGAAGTAAACTTGCGTGTCACTGAAAGTCTGGACTTTGAGTGATTTTTGGGAAGGATGATGTATTATGGAAACGAATCATATTGTGAGTGCAATTTTCGGCACAATAGTAAAGATTGTGTTTGCCATGGTGATCGTAGCTTTTGTCTTCAGAGGAGCTATGGCGGGCTACGAATTTGGTTATAGGGTGTTTAAGCAACAACCCATGTCATTGGGGGCAGGGCGGACAGTTACAGTGAAGGTGACAGAAGATATGACGCCCAAGCAGATGGGAGAGTTGTTCAAGAAGAATGGTCTGGTAAATGATACCGTATTGTTTCTGGCGCAGTATTATATGTCGGAGTTTCGTGAAAATGTGAAGCCCGGAACTTATGATCTGAGCACTTCCATGACTGTGGAAGAGATGATGGAGGTTATGGCCACGCACACTGAAGAGGAGGATGGTGAGTCCTGATGATCATGGATGAGAGAATGGTTGCCTTTATTAATTCCTTTGATAAAGGCAATCCTCCTTATTTAAACGAACTTGAGAAGTATGCCAGAGAGACCGATGTGCCCATCATCCGTACCCAGATGCAGGGCTTACTGAAGTTCCTTCTGGCTTTTTTGAAGCCCCATAATATTCTGGAGGTGGGCACGGCCATTGGCTTTTCAGCTCTTTTGATGAGTGAATATGCTCCGGAGGATTGTCATATCACTACTATAGAAAAGTATGAAAAGAGAATTCCTCTTGCACGGGAGAATTTTTTGAAAGCCGGGAAGGCTCATAAGATCACTCTCTTAGAAGGGGATGCGGCAGATCTGCTGAAAGAATTAGATGGTAGTTTTGATCTGATCTTCATGGATGCGGCCAAGGGGCAGTATCTGCACTTTCTGCCGGATATCCTGCGACTGCTGCGGCCCGGTGGGCTACTGGTCAGTGACAATGTGCTGCAGGATGGTGATATTATAGAGTCCCGTTTTGCCGTGACCAGAAGAAATAGGACCATTCATGCCAGAATGCGGGAATATTTGTACGAGTTGACTCATCACCCCGCTTTGGAGACCTGCATTCTTCCGGTAGGAGACGGGGCCACACTAAGCGTGAAATTGGATCAGATTGAAGGAGAATCACAATGAGAGAACGCAGGAAACCGGAGCTTTTGATTCCGGCAAGTAGTCTGGAAGTATTGAAGACAGCAGTGATGTTTGGTGCTGATGCAGTATATATCGGCGGGGAAGCCTTCGGGCTACGGGCCAAAGCCAAGAATTTTACATCAGAGGAAATGGCTAAGGGCATTGCCTTTGCTCATGAGCATGGTGTAAAAGTGTATGTGACAGCCAATATTCTGGCCCATAACGGTGATCTGGATGGCGCAAAAGTATATTTTGAAGAGCTGAAAAACATGAAGCCGGATGCTCCGGATGCATTAATCATATCTGATCCGGGTATGTTTATGATTGCCAAAGAAGTATGGCCGGAAGTGGAGATCCACATTTCTACCCAGGCTAATAATACCAACTATCAGACCTATCAGTTCTGGTGGCAACAGGGTGCCAAGAGAGTGGTGTCTGCAAGAGAGCTATCGCTGGAAGAACTCAGGCAGATCAGAGAACGGATTCCGGAAGAGATGGAGATCGAAAGCTTCGTCCACGGTGCTATGTGCATCTCTTATTCCGGGCGTTGTCTTTTGAGCAATTATTTTACAGGAAGAGACGCCAACCAAGGAGCGTGTACCCACCCTTGCCGCTGGAAATATGCTGTGGTAGAGGAAAAGAGACCCGGTGAGTACCTGCCTGTTTATGAAAATGAGCGTGGGACGTATATTTTTAATTCCAAAGATTTGTGCATGATCGAGTATATTCCTGAGCTTGTGGAAGCAGGAATTGACAGTCTGAAGATAGAAGGTCGCATGAAGACGGCGCTCTATGTAGCTACAGTGGCAAGGACTTATCGAAAGGCCATTGATGATTACTTTATCTCGCAAGAGACTTACCGTTCCAATATGGAATGGTATAGGGCTGAGATAGCCAAATGCACCTACCGCCAGTTTACCACAGGCTTCTATTTTGGCAAGACTGATGAAAAAACGCAGATCTATGACAACAATACTTATGTAAATGAATATATCTATCTGGGCATTGTGGAAGAGGTAAGAGATGAAGATGGCCTTGTGCGTATTGAACAGCGCAACAAATTCTCAGTAGGTGACACCATCGAGATCATGAAGCCGGATGGCAACAATCAGCCTGTGAAAGTGCTTGGCATGTTCAATAAAGATATGGTGCCGGTGGAAAGCTGTCCCCATTCCAAACAGGTAATCTGGCTGAAATTGTCGGATGTACCTACCGAATATGATCTGCTGAGAGTAGAAAACGTTAAAGAAAACAATTGACGATAAGAAAAAGAAGGAGCCTGGAAAGGAAGTAAGAACATGAATGAGAATATAAAGGTAGAAGAACTCTTTGCCAGTAAAGTATTTAGCTTGGGCAGGATGAGAGAGAGATTGCCCAAGGGAGTCTATAAAGAAGTCGTAAGAGTCATGGATCAGGGCGGCGAACTGTCCCTGGCAACCGCAGATGTGGTGGCAAAGGCGATGAAAGATTGGGCAGTGGAAAACGGTGCCACCCATTACACCCACTGGTTCCAGCCCCTGACCGGTATCACAGCTGAGAAGCATGATGCTTTTGTGACCCATCCGGATGAAAATGGCAATATGATCATGGAGTTCTCCGGAAAAGAGCTGATCAAGGGCGAACCGGACGCTTCCTCATTCCCCTCCGGTGGCTTAAGAGCAACCTTTGAGGCCAGAGGATATACCACATGGGATATCACTTCCCCTGCATTTATCAAAGAGACAGCCACAGGTCCGACTCTCTGTATCCCCACCGCTTTCTGCTCCTACACAGGGGAAGCGTTGGATAAGAAGACACCTTTACTTCGCTCCATGGAGGCTCTGGACAAGCAGGCTATGAGAATTGTGCGCTTATTTGGCAACACAGAGGCCCAGAAGGTAACGCCTTCCGTGGGAGCCGAGCAGGAATACTTCCTGATAGATGCCAAGAAAGCATTGAAGCGAGAAGATATTATTTTCTCCGGAAGAACCCTCTATGGTGCTCCTGCGCCTAAAGGTCAGGAGATGGATGACCACTATTTTGGTGTAATCAGAGAGCGTGTGGGCGGTTTTATGCACGATGTGAATATCGAACTGTGGAAACTGGGTGTTACAAGCAAGACCCAGCACAACGAAGCAGCCCCCGCCCAGCATGAAGTGGCACCTATCTATGAATCTGCCAATGTGGCAGTGGACCACAACCAGCTGGTGATGGAGACCTTAAAGCGTGTGGCCGGGAAACATGGTCTGCGCTGTATGCTCCATGAGAAGCCTTTCCAGGGCGTCAACGGTTCCGGTAAGCATAATAACTGGTCTATTACTACAGATAACGGTGTAAACCTGTTAGAGCCCGGCCAGACACCCAATGAGAATATCCAGTTCCTCCTAGTGCTTGCCTGCATCATGAAAGCTGTGGATACCCACGCTGATCTGCTGAGACAGAGTGCTTCCAACGTAGGAAACGACCACCGTCTGGGCGGCTACGAGGCCCCTCCTGCTATTATCTCTATCTTCCTGGGAGAACAGCTGGAAGATGTAGTGATGCAGCTGGTGGAGACCGGTAAAGCCGATTCCCTAAAGGAAGGCGGCGTGCTGAGAACCGGTGTATCTACCCTGCCTGATTTTGTAAAAGATGCCACAGACCGCAACCGTACTTCACCTTTTGCATTCACCGGTAATAAATTTGAATTCCGTATGGTAGGCAGTGAAGATTCCATCGGAAGCCCTAATACCACCCTGAATGCTATTGTGGCGGAAAGCTTCTGCGAGGCAGCAGACATACTGGAGCAGGCCGAGGACTTTGACCTGGCCGTCCATGACCTGATCAAAGAATACATGACAGAGCACCAGAGAATCATCTTCAATGGCAACGGCTACGCCAAAGAGTGGCAGGAGGAAGCAGCCAGAAGAGGCCTTCCCAACATCCCTTCCATGGTGGAGGCAGTAGAGACACTGACCACCGACAAGGCTATCCGCTTGTTTGAAAAGTTCGGAATCTTCACAGAGGCAGAACTTCGCTCCCGGGCCGAGATCCTGTATGAGACCTATGCCAAGACCATCAACATAGAAGCCCTTACCATGATTGACATGGCTAACAAACAGATCATCCCTGCAGTGATGCGCTTCAGTAAATCCCTGGCAGACACTGCCGTGATCATCCGGGAAGCAGGTGGCGATGCCACCGTTCCCTGCGAACTCTTAAAGAATGTGACTGCCAAGCTGACCGAGATGAAACAAGCTGTGGAAGACCTGCTGCAGATAGAAAAAAGAGCCTCTGCCATGAAACGCGGCAAAGAGCAGGCATTTTGTTATAAGGATGACGTGGTGACTGCCATGAATGCCCTGCGCAAACCGGCTGATGAACTGGAAGTGCTGGTGGATAAAGAGTACTGGCCGTTCCCTGTTTATGCGGACCTGCTTTTCGAGGTATAAGGGACAGACAGGCGCTGACGCGATCGTTCAGCGCCTGTTCAAATTGTGCGTATTGTACAAAAAGTACCTACAAAAAGTTTTTTATTTTGTTTGAATTTAATGCTTGCATTTTGGGCAAACTTAGTGTATAATCTTTCAAGTAACAACGACATAGGGATATCGCCAAACGGTAAGGCAACGGACTCTGACTCCGTCATTTCAAGGTTCGAATCCTTGTATCCCTGCTTATGAGACCTCAGCAGAGAAATCTGCTGAGGTTTTTATGCTTACGAGGCCTTTGAAGAGCAATCTTCAGAGGTCTTTTTAAAGCTTAAGAGGTCTCGGCAGATGTGACAGCTGAGATTATTATGTGTCTGGAAAAGTGCTTGACTTGAAAACCAGAAAATAAATTAATAATTTTTTCTTTTGTGTGGTAGGATGTGAGAAAATCTGATATAATTATGGTTGTATTTGATCCTAAAGCACTCAATTGCAAGATTTACGAAGTGAAATATAGTAAAGAACAGGTTCCGAACAGTATAGACATCTTAAAGATGAGGAAAAATGTGCTATGACCATCCATTGTTTTGGTGATATTATCGGCAGATATGTAATCTATCGAGGAGAAGTCATGGAAACAGAAGACGTTCAGTATCTGAATGTAGAAGAATATTTGAAAGCTCTGTAGCTTTAGCCGATACAATCAATAAGAAAATTTGTTGGTATTCATCTCACCATAGCATTCGAGGAGGTGTATAATTTGCAAAAGACACATATGTATACTAATGCACTGTTTCGAAAGATAACATTTATTTATACAATAGTTTTGCTGGTTATGGGATTCATAGCCGGCTATTTGGCGTATAGTAAGGAGAATAGTGCCGTATTCAATAAGTTGGACAAGGTGATGGTAGACTTGAAGCATGAATACGAAAGTAGCACAGATAACTTCTGGAGACTATACATGCCTATCTTTCAACATCGGGACACTGTGTATTCGGCGATGCGAAGGTATTTTCTGAGCAACAGTGAATCCGATTGGTCTCCCATTGATAAAAAGAACTTGTTTGATGCCTTGCAGACTGTCATGAGTAGTGATGATGAAATTGAGTGGATAGGAGTTTATTCCGGAAGGGAACAAAAGAATTATTTGCTTTTTGAGGGCGAAGCAAATTTGCAGGAAATGCCTGATGATTTTCCTTTTATAGAAGATATGGACAATAAAGGACCAAGTATGGAAGTCTTTGGAAGTAGGCTTGTGAACCGTAATGGAAAAAGTATTAGGTGCTTTGCATTGTGCGGTGGTACTGCATTGGATATGAAGGGCGGTAAAATTATTGTAGGATATCGAACGGAGAATATTGCATATGCTCATTTAAAAGCAGGTGATTCTCAGAATGCGGATTTTTTCATTGTCAACGATTGGGGGCTTGTCTATGACTCTACGGATGCTTATAAGGATAACTTGGAATATACGGTAAAGCCGGGTGTCAGTTTTCGCAAGGATGGGAAACTGATATTTACAAGAAAACTGTCAGATACAGACAATTCTTATAGTGTGTATTGCCAGATGCCTTGGTTAAATCTATTTGTGAGGAATCACGTGTTTACACCATTCATTGTATTGATAGTAGTTGTATTTTGGGTGTGTTCACGAATGTTGTACCGGTGGGCAGGTAACATCATTATTCGCAAGATCAATGCCATTCAGTATGGTTTGCACAAAATAGGTGATAATGAGCTGGATTATAGAATACCGGTGACGGATCCGCCGACAGATGAGTTTGAGGGGATTAGTCAATCTATTAACGAAGTGGCTATCCGGTTACAAGAGAATATTGACAAAGCGTATCTGTCCAAACTAAAGCAGAAAGAAGCAGAACTCTCAGAACTGCAGGCCAAGTTTGATCCTCATTTTCTGTATAATACATTGGAGGTAATCCGAGGAAAGGTGTATGAAAACGGGGATGATGAGACGGCAGATATTATAGTAAAGCTGGCACAGATTTTCAGAAGATTCATTGGTTCTGATACATTCATTTCTATTCGGGAGGAAATGGAGTTTTGTAATCTGTATTTATCTCTTTTGAAATATCGGTATGACAATGAAGTGAAAATTATATATGATGTGGAATCTGAGATTTTGGAATATGGAATCATCCGCAATCTTCTGCAGCCTGTGCTGGAGAATTATTTCGTACATGGTTTTCAGCCGAGGAAACATGATAACATGCTGGTAATCAGAGGCAAATTAAAGGATGATGCTTATGTCAGATTTTTGATTAGGGATAATGGACTTGGTATTACAGATGAAAGGCTGGCGGAACTGAAAAATAACTTAGATGCTGTGGCAACCGGAGCCAAGAGCAGTTATGGCTTAAAGAATGTGAATAAAAGAATTAAACTGTTCTATGGAGAGGAATGTGGCTTGGAGATTGACAAAAATGAAGAAGGCGGTGCAACCATAGAAATTAGGATTCGTAAGCTTACTTGTCAGGAGCATGAGGAGAGAATGTATATAGATGTGTAAATGACAGGCAGCTACACGCTGTTGTGTAGCTGTCTGAACTTGGCCGGTGATACACCGGTCTGTTTTTTAAAGCATAGAATGAAGTAGCTGGTATTGGTAAATCCCACAAGTCTGCAGATCTCGGCAACCTTATGGTTTGTGGTCTTCATAAGATGAATTGCCTTATTTATGCGTATCTGGTTAATATAGTCATTAAAATAAATTCCTGTTTCTTTTTTGAAAACTAATCCCAAGTATGAAGCATTCATATTATGTCTGATGCAAAAGTCCTTGATGGACACATGTTCGGAATAATTATCTGATATATACTGCATGGCTGATAATATAATAGGGCTCAGAGCCTTGGTATGCTTTCTAATCAGAGCTTGGCAAATATATAAGGTGTTGGAGAACCATCTTAAAAGTTCTTCCTCCGATGGAAATTCTTCAAAGTGATAGGTGTTGCTCACAATAGTATCCCTAGCATTGGTATCTATTAATCCGGATGCGCAGAGCTGTAGAGCAAGTTTGGAAGAGATGGCATCCACATAGGAGTTAATTTTGTTGAGAGTAAAGCTGCTCCAATCGGGGAGTAATTCATGGAATAAATCTGACGATCCCCCGCTTTCTTCTGAAGAAGTGCTTGTCTGAAGATAATCTATAATGCGGTTGATCTGCATATTGTTCAAATTCAAAGAAATTTTCTTGTCGGCAATATAAAAATGAGGAGTTATCGGTTGTCTCCCAAGAAGCAGGCACTCCAGGGCACTCTGATAACTTTGAGAGACTTCTTCACAGCCTTCTACCACATGTCCGATAGCTGCCTGAAAGTCAATGTGAGAATAAGCATCCCCCATACTTTTGCACAGTGCATCGTAGAGGAATTCCTGTGTAATGGAGTGACCACCTATAATGAAAACATGGTAGCCATCATAATTTATAAAATGATAAGCGTCATTCTTGGGTTTTACGAATGCAAGGAAAGCAGATAATAATGTATCCAGGGAATTTTTACGCATAGATTTAATGAGCACAACACAGTAGTTGCGGAGATAAATGTTTACTCCACCATGCTTGGAACGATCTGACAACTCATCGGTAGAAATATCATTACTAACCCAGCGATAGAGCATATTATCCAGAAACAATGTCTGCATCACGTGTTTATGCATGAAAAGGTTGTCTAAGGATTTTTTAACAGAATTCTCTAATTCTTCTGTTTTGAAAGGTTTCAGTAGATAATTCTCGACTCCCAGAGAAATAGCCTCTTGGGCATAGGTAAAGTCGCTGTAGGAAGAGAGAATTACGCATCTGGTAAGGGGTGAAATCTCGCGTACTTGATGAATAAGACCAATGCCATCCAGATGAGGCATACTGATATCAGTAATCAGCAAGTCCACAGGTTGTCTGGCCATCTTAGATAAAGCATCAAGACCATCACATGCCGTTATGACAGTCTCCACACCATATGCGGGCCAGTCTATAGTATTCAGCAAGTTTTTCAGTACGTTTTCTTCATCATCTACCAACAAGACTGTATACATATTATCCCCCCTGTAAAAAATATTATTTGTAAAATATTATAATAAGTTCGTGGATGAAATGCAAGCGGAGAGAAATGGAAAACAAGAATTTACATTATTATCTTTAATTATTGTTATTTTAACTATAGGTAATTCGTCAGATAGTACATATTTTG
>JAZQGM010000093.1:0-18263 GCA_045540075.1 Acetatifactor sp.
CCCACACGGCTGTCTACTGCAAGTCCCAACCGAAAAATAATTGACTTGGTTACTATATATATTGTTGGTATAGAATATCTTTCCTATTCTGCACAATGGCATTATACTATCATAAATAAAATCTTACGCCGTGAGACTGCAAAAAATCCTCCACCCACCGCATCTCCCAAGCCCAAAATCCCGCGCCCCGCCCGAGCGTCCCCTTCGCTTCAACCTCCAAAAGCATCAAGACCCCACCCGTTTTCACGAATGAGGCCTTGCCTATTACTCTCTGCCATCCCAGCAGTAGGTACAAAGTTTACACTTGTCTATGCCTACGGACTCAATCATATCATCTAGTCTATGATACCGCAGGGTAGTAAATTTAAGTTGTTTGCAGATACGGTCTACCATCTCGTTATATTCCGCAGAATCCGGATCCACATAAGCCTTCAGATCAATGGTACGTCCCTCCTGTTCCATCTCCTTCATGATTCTTCTGGTGATCAGATCCATCTCAGAAGAGGACCGAGAAAAGTTCAGGTATTTACATCCAAACAATAGCGGTGGGCATGCCGGACGAATATGGACTTCTTTGGCTCCACTCTGATACAGGAACTCTGTGGTCTCGCTCAGCTGTGTACCACGGACGATGGAGTCATCGATCAGAAGAAGACGCTTGTCCTGGATCAGGTCATGGACCGGAATCAGTTTCAGCTTGGCAATTAGGTTACGCTGGGTCTGAATGGTAGGCATGAAGGATCTGCTCCAGGTAGGTGTATACTTGATGAATGGTCTAGAAAAAGGAATTCCGGACCTATTTGCATATCCGATGGCATGGGCAATTCCGGAATCAGGGATACCGGCCACAATATCAGGTTTTACCGGATCCCGCTCAGCCAGCTTGGCTCCGCAATTGTAACGCATCCGTTCTACACTGATCCCCTCGTAGGAGGAAGAAGGATAGCCGTAATAAATCCACAGGAAGGTACATATTTTCATATCTTTTCCCGGCTTCGCCAGAGTCTGTACACCTTCCGGTGTCACAACAACGATTTCCCCGGGACCTAATTCTTTGGCATCAGTATACCCCAGATTCAAATAGGCATAGCTCTCAAAGGATACACAATAAGCATCTACTTTCTTACCAATGGCCACCGGTGTTCTTCCCAGTTTATCTCTGGCAGCATAGATTCCTCTGGGTGTCAAAATCAGCAACGTCATAGAGCCCTTAATCATGTCTTGGGCATATTGGATTCCTTCTACCAGATTCTCTCTCTGATTTACCAGGGAAGCCACAAGCTCCGTGGCATTGATATCTCCACCGCTCATCTCCAAGAAATGAGAATGTCCCTTGTCAAACAATTCTTTTACAATTTCATCTGTGTTATTGATCTTACCCACTGTAGTGATGGCGTAGGTGCCATGATGGGAACGGACGATCAGAGGCTGCGGCTCATAATCAGAGATACAACCGATTCCCAGACTCCCCTTCATGGTATTCATATCCTTATCAAACTTGGTACGAAATGGTGCATTTTCAATATTATGGATCGCTCTGTCATACCCTTTCTCTTTGTCATATACTGCCATTCCGGCACGACGGGTTCCCAGATGGGAATGATAGTCTGTACCGAAGAAAAGATCAAATACGCAATCCTGCTTTGAAGCTACTCCAAAAAATCCACCCATGTGTTTTATCTCCTTCGTTTCTCTTACTCTTATACGCTGATTTCTGCCTTAGCACCAAGCAGTGCTTTATTTGCTTCCAGAATGGGGTTTACCACATTTTCAAGGAATGCATCCACCTGCTCTTTAGATCGTCCTATATACCTTGCCGGATCCATAGCCTCCTTCAAGTCCTCTAAGGTCATGTTAAATTCCGGATCTTTCGCGATCAACTCCAGCAGGTTATTTTCGCCGCCCTCTACTTTTACATTGCGTCCGGCTTCCATAGACAGCTCACGGATCCTTTCGTGAAGTTCCTGACGGTTTCCGCCTCTCTTCACAGCATCCATCATGATATTTTCCGTGGCCATGAAAGGCAGTTCACTTCTCAGATGCTTCTCGATTACCTTGGGATATACCACCAGGCCGTCCACCACATTCAGACACAGATCTAAGATGCCGTCAATAGCCAAAAATCCCTCCGGAATGGAAAGTCTCTTATTGGCAGAATCATCCAGGGTTCGCTCAAACCACTGGGTAGCAGAGGTGATAGCCGGATTCAGCGCATCAATCATCACATATCTGGAAAGCGAGGCAATACGCTCACTTCTCATGGGGTTTCTCTTATAGGCCATGGCCGAGGAACCTATCTGGTTCTTTTCAAAAGGCTCTTCCACTTCTTTCAGATGCTGAAGTAGACGAATATCATTACTCATCTTGTGGGCAGAAGCTGCGATTCCTGCCAGCACATTGGCTACTCTGGTATCTACCTTCCGGGAATAGGGCTGACCGGACACTGCAAAACACTCTTGAAATCCCATCTTGGCAGCAATCATCGGATCAATCTTGTCAATAATCTCCTGATCCCCATCAAACAGCTCCAGAAAAGAGGCCTGAGTACCTGTGGTTCCCTTAGAGCCCAATAGCTTCATATTGCCAAGTACATGATCCAGGTCCTCCAGATCAAGGCAAAACTCTTGCAGCCATAAAGTGGCACGTTTTCCCACAGTAGTGGGCTGGGCAGGCTGAAAATGAGTAAATGCTAATGTGGGCTGGGCTTTATACTTGTCTGCAAACTCTGCCAGTTTACCCATGACGTTTACAAGCTTCTTTTTCACCAGCTTCAGCGCCTCTGTCATGACAATAATGTCTGTATTGTCACCCACATAACAAGAGGTTGCCCCCAGATGAATGATACCTGCAGCCTTAGGACACTGCTGTCCATAAGCATACACATGGCTCATTACATCATGACGCACTTCCATCTCTCTGGCCTTGGCCACATCATAATTAATATCCTCCGCATGAGCTTTCAGCTCATCGATCTGCTCTTTCGTAATCACCGGATTACCATTTCTGGATAATCCAAGTTCTCTCTCCGTCTCCGCCAGTGCGATCCAAAGTTTACGCCAGGTACGGAATTTCATATCCGGTGAAAATATATATTGCATCTCCTTGCTGGCATAACGCTCAGAAAGAGGACTCTGATATCTGTCTGTGCCCATTGTTGCCTCCTTACTATTTCCTTACTAGTATAACTCACAAAAACACAGAAATCAATACGCATAAAATGGCACAATGAAATTTTATTCATTGTGCCAAAAACAACCACTCTAAGAGTTCATTTTTCCGATAAATTCCCGAACACGAGCGTTGGAAGAGGTGAAAATTTCCTCCGGAGTGCCCTGCTCCTGAATCAATCCCTGTTCCATAAAGATAATACGGTCTGAAACTTCTCTGGCAAACTGCATTTCATGGGTTACGATGATCATGGTCATCTTTTCCTTTGCCAGCTCTTTGATCACCTTCAACACCTCTACCGTAAGCTCGGGATCCAACGCAGAAGTAGGTTCGTCAAAGAACAGTATCTTCGGCTGCAACGCCAGCGCCCTTGCAATGGACACTCTCTGCTGCTGACCGCCGGAAAGCTGAAAAGGGTAGGCTTCTGCCTTGTCTTCAAGCCCCAGCTGACGAAGAAGCTTCCAAGCTCTTTCCTCCGCTTCCTTACGTGATATCTTATCCACACTCACAGGCGCATCGATAATGTTCTTCATCACCGTATAATGGGGGAACAGATTAAAATTCTGGAACACCAGACCAAAGGTTCTCTTGATCTGCTTCATCTGATCCTTAGGTGCCAACACACACTTTACAACACCTTTTTTGTCCGTCTTCTCCCAGACCGCACGCTGTCCCTGATAGATCAGCTCACCACCATCCATCTGCTCAAGCATGGTCGCACAGCGAAGCAAAGTAGACTTACCGGAGCCGGAAGGACCGATGATAGATACCACTTCTCCTTCCTCAACCGTCAGAGAGATATCCTCCAGAACGCCCTTGCCGTCAAAGCCCTTTTTCATATGATTGATTTCCAACAGCTTGCTGCCCATACGTTCCTCCTAGCGGTAATAACTAAACTTCTTTTCCAATCTTTCCATGACCCACGCAACGACCAGATTGAATATGTAATAAAATACACCTGCTGCCATCAGCGGCAGAATATTAGCCTGTGCAGCAGCAATCTGCTTTGCTTTTGTAAACATCTCGGCTACCGAAATGGTAAAAGCAAGGGATGTATCCTTTACCAGTGTGATGGTCTCATTGGTCACAGGCGGAAGCACTCTCTTAAACACCTGCGGCAATATGATCTTAAAGAACGTCTGCACCTTATTATATCCCAGAATCTGTGCCGCCTCATACTGTCCCACCGGCATGGACTCAATCCCTGACCGATAGATCTCTGCAAAGTAGGCTGCATAATTGATGGCGAACGCAATGATCACTGCCGGAAAACGAAAGCCGTTACCCATCCTGATCTTAAAGACATAGAAGGGTCCAAAATATACTACCAGTATCTGCAGCATAAGAGGGGTTCCTCTCATCACTGAAATATAAGCTTTCACGATAGCCCGGATAATACGGTTTTTGGACATCCTTCCAAAAGCTACGATCAACCCCAGCGGCATAGAGAACACAAGGGTCAGCACAAAGATCTGTGCCGTAACCAAAAAGCTCTCAATAAGCTGTGCCATCACAGCCCCCAAATCCAATACCAAACTATAGATATCTAACAAGATGTTCCATATAGTGTCCATATTACCTCTTATCCTTCTTGCCCGGTAGTGTCAGGCAGTCCTTTATTTTCCCATACAAATGCTGTCAGTCAGTCCCCACTCCTCTGCAATCTTAGCAAAAGTACCATCTTCTGCCATTGCATTCAGCGTCTCCTGAATCTTATCTCTCAGATCTTCATTGCCAAGAAGGAAGCCTACACCATACTGCTCAGTTGCCAGCTTATTCTCTTCACCGGGGAGCATCATAAATGCCCCTTCCTTGCGACTTGCAATTTGATACTGTGCTACACCGATATCAAGTGCCACTGCATCCACAGCACCCTGCTCCAGATCCATAAATGCGGTATTGTAATCAGCATACTCGATCAACTCTTTGAAGGAATCTCTCAGCGCAATGTTCTCCTGATTCTCTTCATCATTCAAAGCAGCCAATGCAGAAGACTCCTTCTGAACTGCCACTACCTTGCCCTTTAATTCCGCCTTCGTCTTGATACCGGAATCCGTTGCCACTGCAAACACCTGACTGTTATCTACATAGGGCTCTGACCATGTATACAAATCTTCTCTGCCATTAATGGTAAAACCATTCCAGATACAATCGATGGAACCTGTGGAAAGCTCCATATCTCTGGCATCCCAGTCGATAGGCTGTTTTACCAGCTCCCAGTTATTTCTCTTACATACTTCAGCGGCCAGATCCAGGTCAAAACCTACATACTCGCCGTCCTCCAGATAACCGTAAGGAGGGAAGCTTGCGTCAAAACCAACTGTCAGGGTGGTCATATCCTCCACGGGAGTACCTACAGCACTGCTATTCTTCTCCTCTTCCTTCTGACCACAGCCTGCGAACATGGCAGCTACCATAGCCATAACACTTAACCATACTAAAACTTTCTTCATCATCATTTCCTCCATTCTGCAAGTTATAGTGTCTTTTTACATAGATGTAAAGCATGCCGCATGTGCAACACACTTTATTCTGCTAACTTGCTAATACGGTGATATATTACCATGTTGCGCCAAGCTTGTCAAGTGTGAAAACCATTTAAAATACCATACTCCGGTAATCTTCTTTCAACACCTGCAACACTCTGCGGTTATCCTCCTGATAACTTCTCTCATCCTCTTCCCGAAGCAGCGCCCGTTCTGCCAGACGTAAACGATCCACTTCCTGCTCCCACTGTTCATTCAGCTTCTCCACCTCTTTCTCTAAGGCAAGAGCCACCTCAGAATATTCCGGAACCGATGCCACGAAAGCAATATACTCATGATCCTTCAGTCCCATTCGCTTGGCAGCCAAGTAGCAATGCAAACTCTCCTGACCACCATCAGCATGATAAGCTGCAAGAAAGCTCTCTGCTGCCTCTTCATACTGCATCAGTCCTGCCAAAGCAGTTCCTTTATTATGAAGCAAGGCTGCGTATAAGCCTGCTTTCTGCTGTGCATTTTCCTTTGCCGCCTGATCCCATCCCGACAACAGCACGTCATACTCCCTGACAGCCGCCAGAAATTTGCGCTGTTCTACCAAAGAATCAATCCGCAGCTTGCGCTTCTCTAACACATTCAGCCCCGCCCCCTGCTTCAGGGTCTGCACCGCCTTCTGCACCGTCTCCGTATCATAAAAACCGGTATACTCCAGGATACAAGCCACAAAAGCACTAAAGGAGCCTTTTCGGTGTACCATTTGATGAAGCTCCTCTGCCAGATCCTCAAGGCCGCACTCCTGCTTAAGCCAATTCACTAATCGGTCACCCATAATATCCGTATCCAGCAGATAGGCATTTTCCTTCAAACAAAAGCAAAGCTCTTCCACACAATAGACCTTCAGATTCAGTCCTTCAAAACAAAAGGGACGAACCCCATAATTTCCAACACACAACCTGGCATCCATAACCATCAACCTTTCTACTCATACAGTCCCAGAATCTCTTTCCACACCTGATGACTGGCCGGCCTAAACTCTCCAAATCCCAGATCTTCAGCGTTCACCGAAAGCTGATCCTCCGTCATCATCTGCACCGAAAGCTGTATCCTGGCCACTCCGGCCGGCAGTCCCTCCAGCGTCATTCGTGCGACCTTGCCCTTCTTACCATTCAAAGGCGTGACCACCAGATCAAAGGAATTTCCTTCTTTCAAATAAAACTCACACACAGTTTTAGCCTCGTGCCAATCGCCCCCGGCATTCAGAAGCACACAGTAAGATTCCTCACCTCTTCTGCACACTTGCATTCCCACATTACTTTTCAGCTTATCAGTCCCCAAAAACACACTGCTTTTTCCCATGGTACTGGGTCTAAGTCGCTCCATCATTCCCAGACAGGCCCCCTGGCTGTACAGATTGCTGCCCAAGAACACCCGTCTGCCCTGACACAGAAAACGCAGAGACTCCTTCATCCATTCACTGTCAAAAGCTTCTCCGATCAGATACACCGCAGATATCCGTTCTTCCCCGCATACCTTCCGTGCAATTTTCAGAAACTCCGGATCCAACCCATCATAGCCATTCGCCCCGCCGGTCTCAGACAAGGCCTTAGAATATTCTCCGGCCTCCCTGAAATCATATTCCTCCCGGCGGATAAACACCGCTCTCGGCGTGGTCCTTCCATTGCTCTCCATACGGTAAGCCAGAATCTTACTTCCCTCCCACTGCATCATCACCGTGGCAAAAGTCCGAAGTTCCTCCGACTGATGAATCATATATTGATAAAAGCTTTCTTCATAATTCTGAAAACAGATATGCTTTGCCTTGATACCTGCCCCTGCCACCACTCTTAAAAGCACCTGCATCAACCGCTCATCCATCTCCTCGCAGGTGATCATAAAAGCTCCGATCCGATCCACACTGCCAGCCACCGAAAGAAGGCTTAAGCTTTTCTTTACAAATAACGTTAAAAGAGCCACCGGATCATAAGGTTCTCCCTCGATCTGCACCGTCTCACCATCTCTTGCCAGTGTCAAAAGATGATCTACTAAGATCCCTTCATCCTCTGCTGCCGCCCGCAAAGCTTCTTTTCCGTAAAGCCACTGATTCACACCATATTTTTTACACAGCACCGTGGGAATATTGTAAATCTGGGTGCCGGCCACACTGGCAGCCGTCTCCACCTTACTGGTATCCGCCGTATAATAACTGATCTGCGAATGACTGTGCCCCAGATCATACCCCAAGATGATCTTGCTGTTTCCCGATTTTAAAATCATATCTGCTACCTCATAGTAAACAGTCTGTTACTCAAATACTCTTTATGATACATATCCCCAAGCTCATGATCCATGCTTTCATAATCATCCAAAGAAGCACTTCTCAAGATCTTATTGATCAGACCAAACCTTCCGGTACTGCTCTCGTCCGGCTCTTTACAAGAAAGCAAGAAGCTTTGTGTAATCTCCTTCTGCCGCTCCTGCTCCTTAGTAAAGTAATACTGCACCGCTTCCCCAAAGAACAACACGAACTCCTTGAAGAAAATTCCTCCCGGAGCCGGGGTCATCTCCTCCATACATAGCTTTCCCTCTGTGCCGTCCGTCTGCCTGATACTATAATGTATGGTCACCTTGGAGCCGGGAGCCGCCTGACACTCCACAATGGTCTTGTCATCAAAAGTCCTCCACAGCCTTTCACAGCAACTGATCTTCCTGTAAAACGGCAACCGGATACCGTCATCCATGAGTTCCTGCATAAACTCCTGCAAAGTTTCTTCCTGATCCGACTCCCGTCCCGCACCTTCCTCGGCATAATATTTCAAAAAGGCAAGCTTCTCTACATCGGACACTCCTTCTCCTTGCCTGTGCATACGGCCAATCTCACGGAAAATCTGAGCATCCTGCGCTTCTCCTTTTAACAGATACTCAGAAGCACACCCTGAAAGGAACGCCGAAACCACCTGATGTTTTGCCTCCCGGGAAAGATAAGAACCAAATACTTCCATTCTTTCTTCCGTCATTACCCCGGTAAACATCATCTGCACCAACATTCGCTCACACAACTGATAAGTATCCACATTGTAGGATAACGCTGCCTTGCGGATTTGCTCTAACTCCTTTAATGGTCCTTGATGATAAACTGCCAGATACCCCAGCACATCCCCATCATATTTTCCCTGCCGGAATGCATACATAGTTGCTTCTGTCAACACTGCATCCTCTGCATTCTGCGTCTGCCGGATAAACCATGCACACAACCGCACCAGTGCCCCGGTATCCACACCCTCCGGCCCAAACAGAGAAAGCCACTCATAGGCCTTGTGCATCTGTTCTTGCCGCACCAGTAATCGCAACACTTCTATGCGGGAAGATGCATCCAACACCTCCCATGATATCTCCTCCAGATAAGCGTGAAACTCTTTAGGATCTTCACTATCCCGGTAATGATACAGAAGCCGCATCTGGGTTCTGCCCTTTACAAAGTCTGAAACCTCAGAAGCATCGATCAGTCGCCTGCCTCTCTCCACCACATCGGCCGACAACACGCTCTGCTTCCTGCTTCTATCCCAAAGATACTTATCAAACTCCACATCCGATTGCTTCTGTGGAGAGATATATTTTGAAATCCCATCCAGAAAAGGTACCGGATCCATCAATTTCTCCTTGCGCCAGGATATCCCTGTTACATAACGATTTCCTTCCGTATCCTCTAAAAATACCCCATCTTTATCACTATACAAAGGCACCCACGCACAACCATTGGTAATGGGATAACGCCACATCTTACAAAGATCCGGGCGATACACCACCACACCTGACAGATTCCCGCTCTCTCCACTTTCGATCACGATCCGGTGCACAAACAACAGCTTCGAAAGCCCTCTGGCAAGCTGACCTGAGAGCATGGCAGGCGTCAACAATTCCTGATATAAATATGCCAAATCCCGATTCATATGCCCCTTTAGAATCTGATCTGCCACAAACCGCTCCATCCTCTGACTATACTGCTGCATCAACTCCCCATACTCCTGCCTGTGCTGAAACACATAACGGTACAGATATGCCGTATGTTCATAATCCATACTGCTCTGCCATGCAAAATACATCAGTGCCTTTCTGGAGATGGGACACTCCTTGCTGATATCCATGGACATCATATAATATTCATACAGCCTGGTGATCCTTAGCTCCTTCTCCACTCCCAGCTCATACCAGCCAAAAGCCTCTTTATCAGTCCTGCCACCCTTGATCAGCTGGGCACAGATCTCCTGCAGCACACGCTCATCCGCCTCTTTCTCATAACACAAGATCAAAACTCTTAAAAGTACCGGCGAAAACTCTCTGAAACGTCCCGCCAGATAGAGAAACTGCTCCTTTAAGTCTGCACTGAGCACCCCTTTTCTGGCACCATAGTGAAGTACCTGGATTTCATATTCTCCAAGCTTTCGAAGCAACGCCGGATTCCCCGTCAGCGTAAGCAGCGATTCCAGATACCAGATGGGACTGGTACAACCCTGCTGAAACTGCCTTTCCAAAAAACTCCACCTGACAGCCGGATCCCTCCTAAGCTGTGGCGTCAAAAACATTAAAAACCATGCCACCTTCCAGGATCCGCGGTTCTTTCGGTAGATATCCTCCACCTGAGCCGTAGCACGTCGCACATATTCACTGTCCCTGTTCACCATGGTAGTCAGATACAGATAATACGCCATGGCAGCCGGCTCCACTTCTTTCTGCCGTTCCATCAGTTCCATCACATGAGTCAACACCCAGCTGGCTTCATGACTTCTCTCCTGCATCACCAGCACCTGTGCCTGAAACAATCTGGCCGCCACATCCTTATCATTCATGGCTACCAGACGCTCCACCAGAGCGGCCGTCCGGTCAAGCCAAGTGGTGCCTGCGATCAACTTCAACCGATACTGCTGATAACAATCCATAATCTCTATGATCAGCTGCTCCTTCATAATCCTGGCAGACTGATAAGTCCCCAAAGAAGCACCCACCATCACCTTCACCGGCACTTTAAGCATACAACCAGCACAGCTTATCTTCACACACCCAAAATTCCTGCCTCTGTGCAGCTGCCGATTATCTATGTAAATAGGAATCGTACACTGATTCCCCAGAAAATCATCATCCGTTATGACTTCCTTCTCCGTAAAAACAAAGTCTCCCTCTGTGGAAACCTTCAACTTCGTATATCCCCAGCCATCCTTACATACAGTCACCGAAAGCTCCAGCATCTCTGAGGGATTGGCAATTGACAACTCATTTTCTCTCACACTGTAAGTAATCTTCTGCTTCTTCCCACAGGCAATCAAAAACTCCTCCATATTGTGCTGATTGCCGGGTCTTTCACTTAAACCCCTGTAACTTTCCGTATACTTTCTGTCATTACCCACAAGCAACTTCACAAAATCCTTGGAATAAAACAACCTAAGGGCCTCTTCCCAGTCTCTTCCGGCAAGGCTTGCAAAATGATTCAGATTCAGAATCTTCTCCGTTTCCACTTCAATAGACGGCTCTTCCACTCGTATGGTATAGGGCAGCTCATACTCTCCCAGATTACTGATGAAGCGAAATACACCGTCTACCACATCCCCATCCTTCAAGTACTCTCCATGAAAACGATATCCAATGATTTCCTCCGAACCATTGAACTGCTTCACCAAACATTCCATCCGCCTGTCTGTACTTGTAACATAACCACAAGCCCCTTCTCCGCCACTTCCGGAAACAGTAAAGGTGCCCTCCAAAAGAGCACCCGGTGCCAGGGCAAGGTCAAGCCGGTCGCTTGAAAACATAAGCGTCCCTCTTGCACCTTCCCATCTGTCTTCTATGAACTGCTGCATCATTTCCTGCATATTGCCACCTGCCCTAATATCTGCCAAAGCGGATTTTCTTCATCCACTTTACTACTTACATCACTCCTATTTATCAGTTTAACATAGGCGGGGAGGCTTTTCAACCTTTTTTATAACATAGTGATTTTTTTGTATTTACATCTTAGCCATAACCTGCTTCGCCCGCTCATCATCCAGCCATCCTGTTTCCAGCGTAAAGCTAAGCTTTTCCTTACCCGGCAAGTATTTCAGTTGCCCATTTGCCTTGGTATATTCATACCCAAGATGCTCTGCTGTAGCCGGAAGCACCATTCCCATGGAATTCTCTGTGCCGGTCCTGGAGATCCAGCGAATACCATAAGGAAGTACATCAGCCGGGTGATTCACATAGCAGGCACCCTCACCTTCTACATACTGCAGTGTATATGCTCTATTGTCTGCACCTGTCTTGTAGATCACAGTACAGCAGATCTCCGGATCATAGCACTGTCCTTCGGCACCTACCACATCTCCCACTTTAGGATCATCCTGCAGTCTGTCCATATAACCGGCCAGAGCCTTCTTATGTTCCTCGGGCAAGCTGTCACTCACTACCTTATGTACCTTAAAGGACTCAGCATTGTAAACCAGCTTTGCACCGTCGATGGGCAGGAAATTAATATGGCACAGATATGCATACTCCAAAGGCTCACAGCGCATATTTTCCAAACTTACATTCAGCTTCAGCACAGTGTCATTCTCATACAGTCTGTAAGAAGGTGCAAATTTGTACTTTTTCACAAAAGCGATATCATAGTCCAGTTCTCCACCTACTGTGATATACTTGCCGTTCTCATCTTCACCGCACTCAATATAAGCACTCTGATAATCCTCGTTGGGAATCTCCCCATGATGAGGATGTGTGGCATCCGGTGCCCCCATGGAAGACACTCCGCAGTGATACAGGAAACCACCGTAAGTCTTCAGATATTCCTTAGTGATCACAGGCTCCTTAATCGTTGTGTCCATAGAAAGATCACGCCCGCAAAAATGCAGCTTCCAGATCTGCTGCCCCTTAAAAGGCAGATTGATAAAATACCCCTTTTCGTTTTCCACCTTGAGCGCTTCCACCCCCGTAGAATAGCGAAAAGCTGTAACCTTCATGCCACCATGCTCTACCAGTACCTGTTCCCGATCTGTAAAGAAATTCTTTGCAATATTAATTTTCATCTCACAAATCTCCTCTCTGTAAAATGTGATATCAACTGTTACTTACAATATACCACTTTCACAGTATTTTTGTATTTGCACCATATTTCATTTTCTTTATCTAATCGTAAGTTTTACCAACAGTTCACCCTTGTACCGTCTCTGGGGGTGCGCCCTCATATAAGCAAAAATGAGCTGCGAAGCAGCGGAGAGCCCCCAAGGAGCGATTTTGCGAATGGGCACGGGCTGAACGTCATTCATTCAATCCCCCAAACGTCCCCGTATGAACGTCACTGGCCAAAAAACTGTCTCCACCTGTTCACAAATCTTCCCTTTTCGCATATACATACATAAACAGTAAAATAAGGTTACCCAGATGTGCGAAAATAAATCATACATTTCCAGAATTCCTTCACCTTCCGAAATCATAAAAACCCAGGAGACGCCCACAGACGCTGTGTCTCCCGACACAACCATTCCCGCCCGTGAACAAGCTGTAGGATCCACTACTTCGGCCACTCAGCAAACCGCGCCTACTGACAATGCTGCGCCATCGTCCATCGACACTCAGTACGCCGGTTCCTTAAAAATTAGCGTAGTTTCTTCCATCGACCTTACTCCTGTAGCCAACGCCACCGTAGTCATCTCCTACACAGGAGACCCTGAGTCTCCTCTTATGACCATGATGACGGACAGCTCCGGTCAGACACAAACCATAGAATTACCGGCCCCGCCCCTTGACTATTCCCTGGATCCGGAGCAACTTTATCAACCCTACTCTGAATACAATATTCAGGTAACTGCTGACGGTTATGAGCCTGTGCTGGTATCAGGTACAGAGATTCTGCCCGACGAACTGGCTTTGCAAAATATCCGCATGAATCCTCTTGCCGTCACAGAAGATGATGAAAAGAGAGTCTTTATCCCCGTTCATACCCTGTTTGGGGAATACCCGGCCAAGATTCCGGAGGATGAGATCAAACCCATGGCAGAAACCGGTGAGATCGTTCTTTCTCGGGTTGTTGTTCCTGAATATATCATCGTCCATGACGGTGTGCCTCAGGACTCCACCGCCCCTAACTACTGGGTCAGATATAAGGACTATATCAAAAACGTAGCCTCCTGTGAGATCTATTCCACCTGGCCGGAAGCCAGTATCTATGCCAATGTGCTGGTGATCATGTCCTTTACACTCAATAGAGTTTACACTGAATGGTATCGCAATCAAGGTTATGACTTTACTATTACATCGTCCACCGCCTACGACCAGAAATGGATCTATGGCCGGAATATTTATGAAAATATTGACTACTTGGTAGATACCATCTTTGCCAATTACCTGTCTCGCCCCGGTGTACGACAGCCTATCTTCACCTCCTACTGTGACGGCCAGCGCGTCACCTGCTCCGGTTTAAGCCAGTGGGGTTCCAAGTTCTTAGGAGATGAAGGGTACTCTGCTATTGACATTATCCATTACTATTATGGAAATGATATGTATATCAATACTGCCGAAGTCATATCCGGTGTCCCCTCCTCCTGGCCCGGATATGACCTGACCATTGGTGCTTCCGGTGATAAAGTTCGTCAACTGCAGACCCAGTTAAACCGTATCGCCCGCAATTACCCGGCTATCCCTATGGTAGTGGCAGACGGTATCTACGGTCAGGCCACTGCTGATGCCGTTCGCACCTTCCAGGGAATCTTTAACCTGCCCCAGACAGGTGTCACCGATTATCCTACCTGGTATGAGATATCAGAGATCTTTGTGGGTGTGACCAGAATATCGGAACCGGAATAAACTGCCCCCGATTCAGGATGCGCCGGACACTTCGCCAGCTGACAGTTCTTAGCGGTGGCCGACAAGGTGTCCGGTACCTTTCTAAATCTGGCAACCTTAATAAAAATCCTTATATTTCCCCGGCGCCACGCCAAAGGTATTTTTAAAATTCCGAAGAAAAGAAGAATAATCGCAAAAACCTGCCTCCTGGTACACCTGTGTAATGCTTTTTCCCTCTCTCAAGCCTTCACTTGCTTTGATCAGTCTCTTGGTATTAATAAATGTATGAGCTGTCACCCCTGTCAATTCCTTGAATTTCCGCAAAAAATGATACTTACTCATGTGTACCTGCTCCGCAAGGCTCTCCACCAAAATCTGTTCACTGATATGGGCTTCAATATACTCTGATACCACTGCTACCATGGGGTCCTCCGGCATATCCTTTACTGCAAACAGATTCTCCTTACGGGCACACAGGGCATTGAGATACACAAACAATAGACTTAGATAGCCTCTGTCCAAAACCCCTTTGGCTCCCGGCAGCTCCATGTCCATCATTTCCGACATGGCAAGCTTCACCAGGTATCCCCGCAGCTGTTCCTCATAATATATGGGGAAATGGTAGGCACAGGAGTCAGCATTGGTTCTTTTAAAACAAGTACTCAGATCAGCCTCCCCATCTGACAGGCTTTGAAGCATCTGATCTGTGATCCACAAAATGATCCTTCTGGAGTACTCATTTTTACCGGGCACATAGTGATATTTATGCATGACATTACAGTCTGTCAGCAGAAAATCGCCTTTTTTCAAATGATAGATTCTATTTTCAATCATAGACGTGTATTCACCATCCACAATATATACCAGCTCATAAAAATTATGGTAATGAAGGGTGATGGCTCCCATGGGCGCTCCCTGCTTCTCATATACTTCATACTTTTCATTGAGCATATACTGCCTGTCTTCTGCAGCATCCAGTCTGCGGATCTTAGCCTCCGGATGCCTGGCCTTTTCTTTATGCTGCGCCTCATCTTTCCTCATCTTTTTCTTCCCTTTCCCGTATCTGTCTAAAAAAACGGTTGATTTTATCCCGAATTTACATAAACTTATGTCTCCTCTATATAATACCGCAATTTTTGCATGATTTCAAGCAATATATTCTCTTAACAGGCATTTCAAAACATTTTATACTAAGATTAAGTAGAAGTGGTTACACTTCCTATTAAAACCGTAAATTCACAGGCTTCCAAAATGAGAAGCAAGAAAGGCAGGTTACTTATGCAGATGACATTGAGATGGTACGGTAGCAAGTATGACACCGTTACCTTAAAGCAGATCAGACAGATTCCCGGTGTGACCGGCGTAATCTCCACATTGTATGGCACCACTCCCGGCGAAGTATGGGAGATGGAGGATATTCTGGCACTGAAGAAAGAGATTGAAGATGCAGGTCTTGAGTTGGCCGGTATCGAAAGCGTAAATATTCACGATGCTATTAAGATCGGTACCCCCGACAGAGACAAATATATCGATAACTATATCACTACCTTGGAGCGCCTTGGACAGGCCGGTATCCACATGGTATGTTACAATTTCATGCCCGTATTTGACTGGACCAGAACAGAACTTGCACGTATGCGTCCTGATGGTTCCACGGTACTTGCTTATACTCAGGAAGCAGTAGATGCTCTGGATCCTGACAAGATGTTCGAATCTATCGCAGGCGACATGAACGGCACCGTGATGCCCGGTTGGGAGCCTGAGCGTATGGCTCGTGTAAAAGAGCTGTTTGAGATGTATAAGGATGTAGATGATGAGAAGCTGTTTGCCAACCTGAAGTACTTCTTAGAGCGCATCATGCCTACTTGTGACAAATATGACATCAACATGGCTATCCATCCCGATGATCCGGCTTGGAGCGTATTTGGTCTTCCCCGTATTATCATTAACAAGACCAATATCCTTCGCATGATGAAGATGGTTGACAACCCTCACAATGGTGTGACCTTCTGTTCCGGTTCCTACGGCACCAACTTAGAGAACGATCTGCCTGACATGATCCGTTCCCTGGAAGGCAGAATTCACTTTGCACATGTGCGCAACCTAAAGTTCAACACTCCTACTGACTTCGAAGAGGCTGCTCACCTTTCCAGTGACGGTACTTTCGATATGTACGAGATCATGCGTGCACTATATGACATCGGTTTCACAGGCCCTATCAGACCTGACCACGGTCGCATGATCTGGGATGAAGTTGCTATGCCCGGTTATGGTCTGTACGACAGAGCTCTCGGCGCCACCTACTTAAACGGTTTGTGGGAAGCAATCGAGAAGCAGCATAAATAAGGAAATAAACAGGCGGCAGTTCGTTCCACGGCTGCCGCCCCGATTAAATTCATATCTTGAAAGGAGTTTCCACCATGGAACTGACATTAAATGGAATAATGAAAGACCGCCAGGCATTTGAAGCTGCCGGCTACAAACTTCCGACTTTTGATTATGAAAAGGTGTCTGCAAAGACCAAAGCAGAGCCCACTTGGATCCACTTCGGCGCAGGCAACATCTTCCGCGCTTTCCAGTGTAACGTAGCACAGAACCTGTTAAATGAAGGCATTCTGGACACCGGTATCATCGCTGTGGAAGGTTTTGATTATGAGATCATCAAGAAAATGTACCGTCCTCACGACAACCTGACCATTCTGGCCACCTTAAAGGCCGACAATACGGTAGAAAAGACCATCGTGGCCAGTATCACAGAGTCCCTCATTCTGGACAGTGAGAACGAAGCAGAATATACTCGTTTGAAAGAGATTTTTGCAGCTCCTTCTCTGCAGATGGCAAGCTTTACCATTACAGAAAAAGGTTATGCCATCACAGACCCCAAAGGTAATACCCTGCCTGCCATCGAAGCAGACTTCGGTAAAGGTCCCGAGAGACCTGCAAGCTATCTGGGCAAAGTGGTATCCTTATTGTATCACCGCTATTTAAACGGCAAGCTTCCCATTGCTATGGTAAGTATGGACAACTGCTCTCACAACGGTGACAAGCTGGCTGCTGCCGTAAGTGCTTTTGCAGATGCATGGTGCAAGGCCGGTCTGGCTGAAGAAGGCTTTGCAGCTTATGTCAGAGATACAGATCTGGTATCCTTCCCTTGGAGTATGATTGATAAGATCACTCCGAGACCTGATGCCAAGGTAGAAGCACTGCTGAACCAGGATGGTATCAGCGGTCTGGATCCCGCTATCACCTCCAAGAACACCTATGTGGCTCCTTTTGTCAATGCAGAAGAATGTGAATATCTGGTAATCGAGGATCATTTCCCCAATGGCAAGCCTGCATTGGAAAAAGGCGGTGTGATCTACACCGACAGAGAGACTGTAGACAAGGTAGAGAAGATGAAGGTTTGTACCTGTCTGAATCCTCTGCACACCACTTTAGCTGTATATGGTTGCTTGCTTAGTTACGAGCTGATCTCTGAAGAAATGAAGAACCCTGTTCTTAAGAAACTGGTTCAGACCATCGGTTATGTGGAAGGACTACCTGTGGTAGTGAATCCCGGTATTCTGGATCCTAAGGAATTCATTGACACCGTAGTGAATGTGCGTATACCCAATCCTTTTATGCCGGATACTCCTCAGCGTATTGCTGTGGATACCTCCCAGAAACTGGCTATCCGCTTCGGCGAGACCATCAAGGCTTATCAGAAGCGTGATGATCTGAATGTGGCTGATCTGAAGCTGATTCCTCTGGTATTTGCAGGCTGGCTGCGTTACCTCATGGCAATTGATGACAACGGCAAAGCATTTACCT
>JAZQGM010000094.1:0-1825 GCA_045540075.1 Acetatifactor sp.
CCCTTGGTACGGGGCACTGCTCACTTCCCGCATGGAGATACACAAACACATAGTCTGCATTTTCCTTTTCTTTGCGGATCAGCTTTGCATTGTCTATGAAATCAATGGGCGCAAAGCCGGCGGTGGCGTCTGTTGCAGCCACAAACTCATGCTCAGCAAAATTAAAAATCGAAATGTTTAATCCGTTCTTTGTCACTCTGCAGGGCTCGTATGCCTCTTTCAGGTTTTTGCCAAAGCCTACTGCTTCCATGCCAAGAGCCTTTACCGCTTCGTAAGAAGCGATTCCTGCTTCCACACCCTGGTCCATGGTGTGGTTATTGGCAAACGCACCTATGCCAAAGCCATATTCCTTCAGCAGTTTAAGTGCAGATGTGGGAGAACTTAGGTTAGGGCCGGATTTTTTAGTGGGTGTGGGGGTGTCCGTGAAAACAGTCTCCACATTCACCACAGATATATCATGACAGCCGGTAACCTCTTTTACCGGCGCTGCCAGCTCCTTTATCTTTTCGTCGTTCATGTGCTCTAAAGAACGCCAGCGCACGCAGTAATCTCCTGCAAACAGTATCTTAACACTTTCCATGTCATTCTCCTTTTTTTGCATATTGGTAAATATTCTTTAAGAATCTCTTTGCAACAGGGTTCTCCTGTCTTAAGTCCACCTGACTGATCACATAAAGCTTTCCTTCGTATTCTTTTACTCCCACCGCAACGGCTTTGTCCCAGGCTCCGGTCTCATTCTTGTTACCGGTTGTCAGAACGGGGGTGAAGCCGGAGGCAGTAAAGGTGTGATACAGAATCGGTGTGATCATATCCTCTTTCTGATTGTACCAGTAGGAGAAATCTTTGTGCCGGAATTCTGCTACTGTCTCATGACCTGTTTTTCTGGAGGCAAAGTGAAGAGGCAGCATACCGCACTCTTTCACCACAACCTTCTCTCCGGCAATCTCATATTCGCCCTTCTGCAGGCCGCAGATCAGCTCTACTTTATCATTTACTTCCACGGTCACATCTTCAAAAATCTCCACAGCCACAGACTGGTGGGTGATTACGTTTCCATCTTTGTCAAGCAGAATCGCTTTCAGTGTATAAGCTTCCCTGTCATCCACTTCAGGAATCACGAAGCGCACATCCGCTGCCGGTGTAACATCACAGTTTTTCAAAGCAACCGGTGCTTCTCCCCACATGATCCCTTTGTCCTTACTGTAAAGTTCATAGTGCAAGGTGTAACCCTCACCCTCTATGTTGGTATCATTGCACACAAAAGCTTCTATACTCACTTCTTCTCCCGCAAAGTAGGTGAAACGGTCTGTGCGCAGACTTACCTTAACCGGCTCCAAAGCATTTTTATAGGCAAAATATGCTTTCTTGGGATTTCTCTCACAGTCCATAATGGTCTTCATCCAGCCACTGGGCCAGGCATCAATAAACAGATGAATAGCAAAGGAGATCATGCGGCAGTCCCTGCGGAAAGCCTCCGCCATCAGGCTTGTGGCAAACGCCTGATACTCCTGACTCTCCCGGATCCAGTCCTCCATGGTATCCTGGGTGTCATAGAAAAAATAATGAAGTCCCTTGGTCTGCGCATACAGGATATTGCCCGGGTCAAAGGGCTCAGTAAGCCATTCACCGGGATAATACTTTTTCATGACTTCAGCACACTCCAGACCTTCTGTTCCGAATTCACCACAGCCGTAATACCAGCCGGGTTTTACCTGCATCCAGTATCCTTTATGAAGCTTTCCGATATCAATTCCATGACCGTTATACCAGGTAGGATAACAGTGATTATCCGGCATTCCTTCCGTAGGCGGATCATAATCCCCAT
>JAZQGM010000095.1:0-11213 GCA_045540075.1 Acetatifactor sp.
CTGCATGTTTCACTTTCTACAAGAATAATATAACTTAATTTACAATTGATTGAAAGAGTTTTTTATATTTTTTATAAAAGCTTAAGAAGTGTAAATAATTCTTATGTCTGCCCCGCACACTCCCTCATCCGAAGTAATATCTTCTTCTCCAGCCTGCTCACCTGTACCTGGCTGATTCCAAGCATCCCTGCAATTTCCGTCTGTGTCCTGTTCTGGAAATACCGCATGTAGATCAGCTCCCTCTCCCGATCTGACAGCGTATCCAACAGTTCTTTCAGCAACATGTGATCCAGAAGCTTCTCTTTCTCATCATCCCTGCTGACCGTTCCCACACTGCTGCCCACAGCACCGTGTTCCCCCTGCACCACCTTGTCCACCAAATAGATCTCACTCCCGTCATCCTGGTACACTGCTGCATACAGGGACTCCACCTCGCTGCCGGCTTCCATTGCCATGACGATATCTTCTCTGGACAGTCCGCAGCTTTCCGACAGCTCCTTGATGGTAGGCTCTCTGTTTAGCTCTCCCTGCAGCTTCTGACGGGTCACCTTGACCTTCACCGCATTTTCTTTTAACGTTCTAGATACCTTCACTGGCCCGTCATCCCTTAGAAATCTGCGGATTTCTCCCGTGATCATGGGTACTGCATACGTGGAAAACTTCACTCCCAGCTCCAGATCAAATTTATCTATGGACTTTATGAGTCCGATGGTTCCAATCTGGAACAAATCCTCCAAGTCATACCCTCGTCCAATGAATCTTCTGACAATGGAATGAACCAGTCCCAGATTTTTCTCGATCAGTACTTCCCTTGCTCCTTTATCCCCGGATTGTGATCTGGCGATCAGTACTGATACTTCTTCCATACGCTACTCCTCACTGATCCAGGAACTGCTTCCCAGCTTTTTCTTCATGCGAACCACCGTCCCACACCCCGGCTCACTCTCCACCTCCAGATCATCCATAAAAGCTTCCATAAAGGCAAAGCCCATTCCGGATCGATCCAGCTGAGGCTTGGTGGTATAAAGGGGTTCCATGGCCTTATCAATATCATCGATGCCACAGCCGTCATCTGCAATCTCAATCTCCAGCACATCTTCTGTAAGCGTACAGCGCAGCCTCACCTTGCCCGGGTGGATCACGATATAAGCCGGCTTCTTATCCCCATATTTTCCGTAGCCATACAGATTCTCATAACCGTGAATGATGGAGTTGGTCACCGCCTCCGACACGGCTGTCTTGATATCATTGATTTCCTCCAAAGTAGGGTTTAACGGTGACACGAACGCAGCAACCGCCACTCTGGCCAGGCTCTCATTACTGGATACTGCATCAAATTCCAGCGCCATCTCATTTTTTACACATGTCCGTTCCATACGTTCTTCACTCCTCTCCATTTACCATTTCCACGTATTTATTCAGCCCCGAAAGACTCAAGATTCTCTTTACCTGCTTGTCCATATGTATCACATATACCTTCCCACCGAAGCAGGATATCTTCTTGTACCTTCCCATGATAATCCCAATTCCCGAGGAGTCCATGAATCTGGTATGTTCAAAGTCAAATACCACATGCTTTACTTCATTCTTTCGTATATACCGGTCAGCTTCTTCACAGATATAACCGGCTCTATGGTGGTCAATTTCTTCCGGAAGCCGTACCACCAGATAATGATCGATCACTTGAAAATCTTCCATCCCTGTCATCCTTTCTCATCACTTCTTATCACAAAACCCCTGCGGACAATCTCACTCCGCAGGGGTTTCTCTTTCGTATATCTTATATCTTTTATCAATTTACTAATTGGCTGATAGTGTATTTACATAACTCTGACTCTGCTGTGCCCGCCTGGTTCCCGGGAACAGTTCTGTCACTTTCTTATAAGTAGTGATTGCCTTCTCCTTGTCACCACTGTGCTGGTAAGAACGAGCCAGGAAGTATAAGGATTCTGCATCTGCCGCATTATAATGGACTGCATTTCCAAGACTTTCTATGGATTGGACATAATTCTTGGCATTATAAGCTGCAATACCCTCATCATAGTATGTCTTGGCCACTACAGGTCCTACTGTGGCAAACAGTGCATCATACAACCGCTTAAACTCTTCCGAAGTCTGCTCCAGATCAATGCCTTCTGCAATCTCCTCTAAGCTCTCAGCTGCCACTGCCGCATCCTTGGTCTCCAAATACTCTGATGCCACTGTAAAAAGGCGCTTCATGGTATCCAAAGTACCATCCGTTCCAATATAACCTTCCAGCTCCTGATTCAGACCATCCACCACACTCTGAAGGCTGCTAAGCTGCTTCTCCATCTCTACAATGGTTGCATTCTTATCATCCAGCTGATTTCCAATCTCTGCAATCTTTCCATTGGCTTCATTATTCACTTGCGCAATCTTACCCGGCATGATCAGGAAAAAGACTGCTGCCACACCGATGATGATACCAAGTGCTATGTTCAGAAGCGTACTCACTCCACTTCTCTTAGATTCCTTTACAGTAAGAGGCTGAATAATGATCTCATTATCACTCTGATACCGAACTGCATCCTCACTCTTATGCTTCACTGTAGACTTCCCTGACGCGTCAGGGGAAAGTACCAGGTCTACTTCCTTCATATACCGCAGTGCAAGGGTATTGTTCCTGTCAATATCCAGACACTTTCTAAGTTCCCTCTTGGCCTTATCCCATTGCTCGGAATCGATAAAAAGCAGTGCCAGAAGCTGATGAGCCCTCACCAGTCTGGGATTCATGGAAAGAACCTTCTTTAACTGGATCATAGCCAGATCCTTGCTTCCCTGCAGACAGTAATTGTATGCCTGATTATACTTCCTGCTGGTCTGATTCATCATATCCAGTCTGGATGCATTGGACTGAATCATATCGATGTAATCATCCGCGATATTCTTCTCCGGCCGCAAGTTCTTACTGATAACCCACTCACTGAGTGCCGCCACCGCTTCTCCCAACTCAAAATATACCAGCCCCAACAGGTTCCTGGCTTCAATATGATTTTTATTGAACTTCAAACTCTGGCGCAGACTGATCACAGCGCCCGACAGATCTCTGACGCTTGCCTTCTCCAGACCCTCATTATAGTACATATTGGACACATGCATAATCTTCTTGTACAGGGATACATCCACGCCGCAGGCTGTGCAGAAGTCATGCTCCGATAAGTTGCAGCCGCAATTATAACAAACCATATCCTATCCCCTATTCTTCACTCTTGTCTCTTGATTCCTGAACCATCTTCACAAGCAGATCTGCCATGTCCGTAAGATCCTGATTGTATATTGCTTCCTCTGCATCCTCCAGCTCCAGGACAGGATGAAATTTCTTCAGTTCTTCTTCAAAATTGATCATGATTTACCAACTCCTTAATCTCTCCGACCAGATACAGGCTGCCGGCGATATAAACCCTCATACCGTCTCTGCCTGCCACCAGTTTACGAAGGGCTGTGCCCACATCTTCATATAAAGTATATGCACACCCCGGGTATCTACGCATGATTTCTTCCAGACATGCAAGAGAAGCTGCTCTCTCACCCTTCATATGGGCAATGGCAATCTCCCGAAAGAGACCGGAACCCACCAGCTTCGCCACCATGCTTTCGTAATCTTTATCTGACACGACACTAAACAGCAGCTTCCTGCCGTCACAGCCGTCTGTAGCCACAGTCTCCAGAAAGGCCCTGATGCCATCTTCATTGTGGGCACCATCCACATACACTTCCGGCAGAATTTCTTCCATACGCCCTGCCCAGAAACAACTTATAAGCCCCTGTCTGACCTGCTCGATGGTAATCTCTTCCGACTCATCCAACACCTCTATGGCACGAACCGCCAAGGCTGCATTCTCAACCTGATAAGACGCAATCGTAGAAATAGAAAACCTAACATTACTATCATAACGGTATTGCAGGGAAAAATCAATGCTTTTCTTATTAATTTTTAGATTTTTATAGCATTTTTTCGACACAGGATAAGTTTTTACCCCTAGAGCGGCCGCTCTCTCTTCAAAAACTGCCGATACTTCCGGCTCCACATCGCTATAAACCACCGGGGCACCACTGTGCATGATACCTGCCTTCTCCCCGGCAATGGCAGTGATGGTATCTCCCAGATACTCCACATGCTCCAAACTGATTCGCGTGATCACCGCCAGATCCTTTTTCTCCACACTATTGGTGGCATCCAGCCGCCCACCCAAACCGGTCTCCAGAATACAATAATCCAGCTCCTCTTTGGAGAAAATCAACATGGCCATGAAGAACAAGTACTCGAAAAAGGTAGGGTGATATCCTCTCCCTTCTGCAAGCTCCTCCCAATCAAGCCTGTCATATATGTACAAAAACGCCTCCAGAAAAGTCTCCTTCTTAGGCATCTTCCCCTTTATCAGAAAACGCTCCCGCACGTCCACCAAATGGGGCGAAGTAAATACCGCAACACGTTTGCCTGCCACCTCCAAGATGGAACGCATGTAGGCGCAGGTGGAGCCTTTACCATTGGTTCCCGCCACATGAATGATCCGAAACTTCTGATCAGGGTCACCCAGCTTGTGCAAAAACTTCTTAGTATCTTCCATGGTATTCTTGGTGGTAAATTTCGGGGTATTATATAAATAGTCTACTACTTGTTCAAAGGTTGTAATTTGCTGTTTTGTCATGATATATCTTCCCCCTCCGATTTGAAGACTTGCAGCTTGTATGCCAGACTGATACCATGTTATGATATCACAAATGCAGGCTTTTCGCAAGCCGGACATATTCTGTAATTTATTCTTTAATTTCCACAAACAACCAGAAAAGGTAAAATTTATATCCACAAAAGGTGTATTTTTTATCGCATTTCCCACTCTTTTCTGTTATAATATAAATAAGTATATCTATTCACGTTACTTGGTTTAGGCAGAAAAAGGAGAGTGTTTGCATGTTTAAGCTGATGATTGCCGATGATAATCCCCACACCTTAAAAAACCTCAGTGAAGGTACAGACTGGGAAGATTTTGATTTTCACTTAACCGGTACTTTTCTAAATGGAGTAGCCCTTTTGGAAGCAGCCAAACAGGACATGCCAGATCTGGTCATTACAGATATCTCCATGCCCCAAATGGATGGTATCACGCTTACTACGCAATTATATCAATTAAAGCCTGATATAAAGATTGTCTTTATCTCTAGCTACTCTGAATTTGACTATGCCAGATCCGCTCTCAAACTACATATCTTTGACTATATCTTGAAGCCCATTCAGCTTGATCAGCTTCAGGATGTAATGAGCCGTCTCTTGGAAAAATTACGTCAGGAACAATTGGCCTATTTTGAGTCCCTACAAGCCAGGTCACAAAAAGACCATTATCAGAAAATTGCCCTCTCCCACTATGCTTCCAGACTGCTCTTTCAGGCAAAAGACGAGGCTAAGATACAAGCAGAACTTGCACAGTTGGGAATTTATTTTAACAGTCAGTATTCCGTCTGTGTGGTATGCTTCTCTCTGGACAATCCGCTGAATCCGGACGACCAACTGAAGTCTTCACATTATTTCCGCTCTATTCTGGACAGCGCCTTTGAAGAAGTACAAGGATTGCAATTAATACCTGCCATGTTAGAGGACAAGCAGGGCGTGTTTTTACTTCTCACAGAAGATAGCGAACTTTCTCTGTTTGATCTGTTGGCAAGGCTGGGCGTAGATATTGAAGTAAAGATGAATCTGCGCATCACCATGGGATACAGCAATTCCTCAGTCTGCCTTACAGAGATTCCACTTCTCTATAAGCAGGCACAGAGCGCCCTTCAGAACCTATTGGAATCTGACGCAGGTATCCCCATTGCTTCCTACGGAGATGTCCATGTCACTTCCTCATCAAGTGGTTCTGACGGATCCACGCATACTAACAGCAAGGCCATAGCTGCCATGCGCACCTTTATTGAAAAACATTACATGGAACCTATTACCACCAATGATGTAGCTGGAAGTGTCTATCTGTCCCCCAACTATGCCAATCGATGTTTCGTGGCTGAATGCGGCATTACCATATTTGCATACATCGTACAATATCGCTTGGAGAAATCAAAAGAATTTCTACGGGAGACGGATGAACATATTACGCGCATTGCAGAATATGTAGGGTATAGTTCCAAGACAAGCTTTTATCTGGCTTTCAAGCGTCATACCGGCATCTCTCCTACAGAATACCGGCAACAGAATCTGCAGTGATAGACCTTATATGGGAGGATACTATGAAAAAGAAATTTAAAAAAATTCCTTATACACACCGAATCGCTCTGGTAATTCTATTATTCACCCTACTACCATGCACCTTATTAGAACTCCTCTATTTGAAAAATGCCAAATCCAACTGGGAAAAGGATATCTTGATGGACTATCAAAACACTACAGATTCTGTAGCCTTACTCATGTCCAAGACTCTCACGGAAATGCAATCTAAGATGCAATATCTGCTGAATGATTTTGAAATACGCACTTATTTGTCTCAAATAAAGAATTGGCCACTTAGTAATGCATTAAATTTTATCACTTCCACAAATAGAGCTGTTTCTTCCGTAACAGCCGGAAGTCCTGGTATGACAGTCAGATGGTATCCTCACAAAAGCACCCTTTCCTATGGCGAATACTGTTATACCTTGGAACAATTTGCAGAAGATTTTACCGCTGATATGGATGAAGCCGCTTACCAAAAAATTCTTTCATTGAAGGAAGGTGAGCTTTTATGGATGGTGCGAGACATTGCAAGAGAGGATAACAACAAAGGTCCCCTTCAGACAATGCTTTGTCTGTATTCCCAGATGACCAATTTCAACGAAAGAATCTGCATTCTAGAATTATGTATACCCGTTTCAAACCTTACCAACCTTATCGATCAAAATGCACCAATAGACAACTGGGTGTTGGCAATTTGTCTGAATCAGTCAGAAGAACCTCTGTACATCCTTCTGAATACATCTTTAGATACAGATACCAGTGTAAAGCTTTTACAGCAATATCATAATACCTACTCCTTGGAAAAACATGAAATTGTCTATTCGCGAATCCCAAACACCATTGATAGCAAAGTAGTCTTTCTTATACCGACCTCCTATGTATCAGACAAAATCAGACCCAAAGTAGCTGTTTTCATAAGTATCTCCTTCGCCATAGCTTTGGCCATTCTGGTAACTTGCCACCTTACCTCTTACTTTTTGACCCACAAAATCATCCATGCATTAGACGCGATTACTTCTGACCTGAACAATACTCTCGCGGACCCTCTTACAACCGGGCATAGCAATGATGATATTAGTCAGATTGTCAATCAAGTTCGCAAGCTAATCTCTGACACGCAAGAATATTGCATGAAGATCGAACGATACGAATCAGAAGCACTGAGAATGGAACTTGAACTATTACAGCTGCGCTTCAATCCGCATTTACTCTACAATACCCTTGATGCTATCTATCATCAGGTCCGAAACCCAGTGGCCAAAAATACCATCGAAGCTCTATGCAATTACTATCGAATCATACTGAATAATGGTCACTTAATTATCCGCATAGAAGATGAAATCAATATGATTCAAAAATATCTTTCTATTGTATCCTTTACTTATGGCCTGGATAACATTACTTATGAATTTGAAATTGATAAACACATAACCAAGTATACCATCATCAAACATCTTTTACAACCCATTGTGGAAAATGCACTGAATCACGGTATACGCCCTAACGGCCTAGGCGGAACCCTTCGCATCACAGCTTTTTCTGAAGCAGATAATATTTACATTGAAGTAATGGACACTGGCATCGGCATGACTGCGGATAGGGCTCAGAATCTCTTAAAAGAACCTAGCGCAAATGTCTTGGGTGGAGGTTATGGGATTTATAATGTACAACAGAGAATACAGGTATACTATGGGAAACAATATGGTCTGACCATTAATTCTATTCCACAAAAGGGAACTACTGTCTTGATCAAGATCCCTAAGGTCTTGCCGGAAGAATAACACAAATGAGTTCAACTTTTCAGCCTCTAAAAAAGTTGAACTCATATTCATTTCCATTAATCTATCAGGTTGTTACTGATATCTTGATTTGTCATTAAATAAACGGATCTTTTGGCAGGCTTTTGCTCCTAACGCTGGCAATGTAATCTTTTTGTTTTTTGGTAACTGTTCAGAACCCAATGCCAGTTAGTTATAAGCATATCACATATCATTAAGAAGTTCTTTTCCCTTTTTAATGATACATTCACCAACACCTGCCTTAAAGTTAGAACTTCTTGCCTCATAACCGCCTTCATCATAAGAATCCTGCATTGGAAAATAACCTTCTTTCCCATTTGTATTGCAACAAGGAATAATCATATCAAAGCCTTGTGTTTCTTTAATCTGTTTGCCGATTTCGGAAAATGGTTCTCCGGGAATCCCCAATATAGCTACAGGACCTAATTTAATTGCAGAAAGCATCATTTCAAAAGAATCAGGTGAATTCTCAAGTCTGACCATTCTTGCTGCCTCTGCTACTATTGTAGTAAACATCATGCCCTCGTATGGTAATTCAGAATCTCTGCCATCATTATGCAAATCAATTATCTTATGTGCATTAATCAATTCTTCTTTAGATGCTTTATTTGACGGAATAGCAATTATTTTCTGTTTAGCACAAACACTATCAGGTTCAACATAATTCACTTTAGCATATGCCTGCAATACACCGCCTGTAACAACATTTGCAATATGCTTTGCATGCCCATAACCTCTTGCAACATCATCAAAATCTATAAACATATCATTTAAGTCACCAGGCTTAGGCATAACATTTACATGATTAACATCGCCTTGTGCTCCGTTGAAGAAAATACATTTTGTGCCATTAAGGGTTTTCTCAACTGTTTTTCTTAAAAGACCAGGCCAATCGGCAGATATTTTACAGCCACCCACAACATCGGGGTGATTTGCAAAATTAACAAAAATGATTGTATCTGCATCCTTACGGTCAAATCTTATTATGTTTACGCTGTCATCAATTTTGCCAACAGGATGCATAATATCAGGATTGTTAACCCCAGGGTTTGTTTTTATACTACCATCTTTCATAACATATCTGCGGATAAATGCAACATTCGGAGCATAACCTTTCCCATAGCCCATTTTTGCTTCAGTAAGGTCATTTACTGCAAATCTCGCAGCATCCCTCACTCGTTTTGAAACAAACTCTGTATATTCTTTTATAAGTTCGTTTTCTGAATTATATTCAAGAGTTCCGCCTGTATGTGTATGTGTTGACGAAAGAATGATGTTTTCCATCGGAATTTCTGTTTCATCACTTGCTCCTTTTCGGAATTCTGCATTTAAAACCTGCTCAACGCCACAGTCATCTATGGAAATAAGTAAGAACTTTTCATTTTTGAACTCAAGAGCAATAACATTTACTTCCAGTTCATCCAAAACACCATCAGCAAAACGTGGTTTAAAATATCCACGCATAGGGATACCCATTGGCGGTGTTATATTTACTCTGCTAAAACCTGCATTTAATTCTGTCATTTTTATCACCTTAAAATTTTTATTTTTTAACTAATTATATTTGCATTTATTATACATTTGCAACTGTTCAGGACTCAAATCTTACGTGGGTTCTGAACAGTTACGTTTTTTGAAAAATCCTCTCTATTAAATACTAACCTGCCCACAATTCATAGTATGACATTCTATTCTGGACTATAATAAAGGTCTGTCCCTATAAATCCTACTTGTGCAAAGTCTTTCGGATTTTTTCGGATAATATAATCAATATAACTTTCAATCATACGCGCGGTTAAAACATATCCCGTCGGTGTCATATGACCCAAAAAATATTTTTCAATAAATTCATCATTATATTCAGGTGCATAGGTAAATAAATCAATTAAATATGTCCGGTCAAAAAATACAGTCAGATCCTCTAACAAATCACGATGTTTCTTCCTCTTCACATCAGTGTCGTTGCCATAGCGAGGCATGCTAACAAGAAAAATTTTTGCCCGTGGCTGCATCGCTTTGATCCTTTGAATTATTCTTGCGTAGTAACCCGTAAAGCTTTCCGCATTTTTCTGATAGTCATCTACGTTAATATCCTTTATAGAACCAATATCCATTCCGCGACCCAAAATATCGTTCACACCAAGTGCAATAATATATGCTTCACAAAGCTTATCTTCATTCCAAAATCCGTTTTGCTCTGCAAAATTTTCCACATATTCTTTCGCAGTCATACCTCCTCGTGAAAAATTATATACCTTACATCCGGAACTTCTTGCAATATACTGTCCCCATGAATATTCGTAAAAATCATGATATCCATTGTTTCCATCTTTATCCCTTGATTCAAACTCGCCAGATGAGAGACTATCTCCTATACAAGCGATATGCCTGAAAATAGCGCAAAAACCACCGTCTGTAACAATTCTGTCTAACGGTTTTTCACCTATCTTTACGTTCATATATTCATAAACATCCATTTATATATTCCTTCCTTCTTTTTACCGCCTACGTTAGGAGCAAAAGTTCGCCAACGGAGTCGCTTTTATTGACAAATTTATGTATCACTAACAGGCACATCTTATCCTTTAAGCGATCACCACTCATGTAAAAAAATTACTGTATCAATCGCGTTTGCTTTTCAATTACAAACTTGTTAAACAAAATTGCACCCACTATAAATATCAATGATATTGCACTTAAAACCTGCTGTCCATATACCGGTATACCAATAAACGTATTACCGTTTTGTTGTATTCTCTGCAAAATAATTCCGCCGATAAGAGATGCAACAAATCCCAAAATACCCGTTATACTTTGCTTAATAGCCATAGCCTGCACTATATACTCTGCTTTTACATAACTGTAAATTATATTAAAATTATTAGAATTGCTTCCAGCCAAACTTATATTATATAACACCGTACCTGGAATAATAAGCCACCAAGTTTTAGGAGTACAAAAGATATAAAAAACATTACTGATGACAATCAACATAAGAGCCAATCCATAACCTTTCGAAAAAGATGTTCTATCAGAATATCTACCAAAAGGCTTCGAGAAAATCATACGACAAAATGCACCTACCATATTGATTATCTGTATCGTACCAACACTTAGTAGCAAGTCAGAGGTTTTATAAATCCCCATAAATCCAAAATATAAGAAATGTCCAAACTGATAAAGCACAG
>JAZQGM010000096.1:0-12673 GCA_045540075.1 Acetatifactor sp.
GCTGGAGGCTTATTTTCCCAATGTGTTGATCACATTGATCATATTTAATATTTTCAGGCTGTATAACAGTGTCTGGCGTTATGCATCAGATACAGAGCTTGTGAATATTATGATTGCAGTGGTAATCTGCTCTGTGATGCAGCCGGTGTTGTTCTGGCTGTTGGACAGAAGCATTCCTAAAAGCTACCCCTTTTTCTACGGGTTCTTCTTGGCAGTGTTTACCGGTGGAGTGCGATTTAGCTACCGTTTTCTTCGGATAATGCAGAATAGAAGACTCAGTCATTTTGGCAAGAAAGCCAGGACTAACTGCATGATCGTAGGAGCGGGAGCTGCCGGCAATGCCATCATGAAAGAGATTGAAAGCAGCAATTATCTCACCATGCACGTAGTATGTGCCATTGATGACCACCCGGGCTGTCATGGAAAGTATCTGCGGGGTGTGCCCATCGTGGGTGGCAGAGACAAGATCCAGGAAAGCGTGGATAAATATGCTGTGGACGAGATCGTCATCGCCATCCCATCCGCCAACAGAGCTACCTTAAGACCTATTTTGGAGATCTGCAAGGAGACCGGCTGTCGTATGCGGATCCTGCCCGGCATGTACCAGCTCATCAATGGGGAAGTGAATGTATCCAAACTTCGAGAGGTACAGATTGAGGATCTTCTGGGGAGAGATCCCATAGAAGTCAATGTGGAAGAGATCATAGACTATGTCAGTGGCAAGGTGGTACTGGTGACCGGCGCAGGTGGCTCTATCGGAAGTGAATTAAGCCGCCAGATCGCTGAACACAAACCGGCCAGACTGATCCTTCTGGATATCTATGAAAATAGTGTGTACGAGGTACAACAGGAAATTGGTCACAAGTATCCGGATCTGGATCTGGTAGTATTGATCGGTTCTGTTCGCAACACGGCCAGGATCGAGGAAATTTTCCACCAATACATTCCGGATATCGTGTACCATGCTGCGGCCCATAAACACGTGCCTCTTATGGAGACCAGCCCCAATGAGGCTGTGAAAAATAACGTGTTTGGTACCTGGAAAGTAGCCCGGGCTGCTCATAAATACGGCTGTCAGCGATTTGTACTGATCTCCACAGACAAGGCGGTGAACCCTACCAACATCATGGGTGCATCCAAGAGAATCTGTGAAATGATCATACAGGACATGAACCGCAAGTCCTCCACAGAGTATGTGGCAGTGCGTTTTGGTAACGTGCTGGGAAGCAACGGAAGCGTGGTGCCCTTATTTAAGAGACAGATCGAACAGGGCGGACCCGTCACAGTGACCCATCCGGACATCATCAGATACTTCATGACCATTCCGGAAGCGGTATCCCTGGTACTTCAGGCGGGAGCCTATGCCCGTGGCGGGGAGATCTTTGTGCTGGATATGGGAGAACCGATGAAGATCGTAGACCTGGCCAAGAACCTGATCAAATTGTCCGGTTACAAAGTGGATGAGGAGATCAAAATTGAATTTACAGGGCTTCGTCCCGGAGAAAAAATGTATGAAGAACTACTGATGAACGAGGAAGGATTGACGGAGACTGCCAACAGGATGATCTACATCGGCAAACCCATTGTGTTTGATGATGAAGAGTTTGAAAAACAGTTGGAAAGATTGCGGCAGGCTTCCCTGGATGAAGAATGCGATATTCGCCAGATAGTGAAGGAAATTGTGCCCACATATCATTTTGGTAAGTGAAGAAGAGGAAGGAATTATGTATCAGAGCGTGAAGAGAGCAGTTGATTTTGTACTGGCATTTTTGGGCTTGATCGTGCTTTCACCGGTATTTTTGGTGTTGATCGTGGCGATCAAGTTGGATTCGCCGGGCCCCATATTATTCAGACAGAAGAGAGTGGGGATTCATAAAAGTCATTTTATGATCTATAAGTTTCGCACCATGCGGATTGATACACCTAAGGATATGCCTACCCATTTGCTTCAGAATCCGGAACAGTATATCACGAAAGTGGGCAGATTCTTACGTAAGACCAGTCTGGATGAATTACCCCAGATCATCAACATCCTAAAGGGTGACATGGCTGTGGTGGGACCCAGACCGGCTCTTTGGAATCAATTTGACCTGATCGCGGAGCGGGACCTTTATGGTGCCAACGATGTGAGACCCGGGCTCACCGGCTGGGCCCAGATCAATGGGCGGGATGAATTGGAGATACCGGTCAAAGCTGCATTAGACGGTGAGTATGTGAGGAAGATGGGCCCCATTATGGACCTACGTTGCTTTCTGGGGACCTTTTTGAACGTGTTGAGGGCCGAAGGCGTGGTGGAAGGCGGTACCGGAGCCATTAGGAGGAGCGAAAATGAAACGGATTCTGATAACAGGTGCTGACAGTTATGTGGGAAGTAGTGTGGAGAGATACCTTCTGGAATACAACGGAGCCCAGGGTAGAGAACTTTATCGGATCGATACCATCTCCCTGTTGGATAAAACTTGGAAAGACTACGATTTTGCGCCTTTCGATACCGTGTTCCATGTGGCAGGAATCGCACATGCTGATGTAGGAAAAGTGTCGGAAGAGACCAAGGCCCTGTATTACCGCGTGAATCGGGATCTGGCTTTGGAAACAGCGCAGAAAGCTCGTGAACAGGGCGTAAACCAGTTTATTTACATGAGCAGTGTCATCATATATGGGGAAAGCGCACCGGTGGGCAGCGAGAAGCATATTACCCACAAAACACTCCCTGCCCCTGCTAATTTCTACGGGGACAGCAAATGGCAGGCGGAAAGATTCTTGCGCAGACTGGAAACAACCAGCTTTCACGTAGCGGTGCTGCGTCCCCCTATGATATACGGCGAAGGCAGCAAGGGCAATTATCCTGTGCTTTCAAAGCTTGCCGTAAAGTTGCCGATATGCCCGGCTATAGTCAACAGGCGCAGTATGTTATATGTGGAAAATCTGGCAGAGTTTGTGCGGCTGTTGATCGATGACGGGAGAGGTGGGATCTTCTATCCCCAAAATGCAGAGTATACGGTGACGTCAGAGATGATCCGCATGATTGCACAGGTGAAAGGAAAACATTTGCATCTTTGGCCCATTCTAAATCTATTGGTGGCTGTGGTTGCCAAATTTCCGGGCAAACCGGGAGCCTTGCTGAATAAAGCTTTCGGGAACTTGACTATCGACCAGAGCTTAAGCAGGCAAGATTTTGACGGTTATCAGATCTATTCCCTGGAGGAAAGTATACACAGGACAGAAAGGTAGCAGCGTAGATGAAGATTACCATCGTTACAGTGACATACAATAGTGAACAGTCCATAGACACGGCCATTGCATCTGTGCTGGGACAGAGTATACTGAAGCATAAGCCGGATGAAACACAGCTGGAGTATCTGATCATCGATGGTGCCAGCAAAGATGCCACCCTAACACGGGCAGAGTCCTTCCGTACAGCTTTGGAACAGGCAGGTGTAGAGTACACAATCATAAGCGAGCCCGATCAAGGCATCTACGATGCCATGAACAAGGGCATTGACTATGCCACAGGCGATTATCTGGGCTTCTTAAACAGCGATGACTGGTACGAACCGGACACCCTTGCAACCGTAGTTCAAACAATTCGTGAAAGTGCCTGTGACCTGATGTTTGCCAATATCCGCATGCATAAGGCAGACGGCAGTACCTTTATCAAGAAAGCCAGACAACGGAAATTTCAGACTTCCAGAGACTGGAATCACCCTACCACTTTTGTGAAAGCACAGCTGTACAAGCAATACCCCTTTGCCAATCTGGGAATCCACGACGATTACGGTTTCTACCTGAAGATGCAAAGACTGAACAAAAGAATCGTAACAGTGGACAAAGTCCTGGCCAACTTCCGCATGGGAGGTGCCAGCAATCATAAAAGCCTGAAAGAAGCCCTAAAACGCATTCGAGAGCGATATCTTTACTGCTATCGCATCAATGGGTATAGCAGATGGTACCTTGTGGAATGTGTGGCAATTGAGGCGGCGAAGATGATTCTGGGTTAAATTGTCACGTAACAAAGCATTGCCAATTTACAGATTTTTAGGTATAATGACCAAAAGAACCTTTATGCATTTTAGTGGTAGAAGGTAGGGAATGCTATGGACAATACAAAAGAGAAAGCAATTAAATTTGTTGAAGAGTTGTACAAAGAATACTATAATAAAATGCTTAACATGGTAAGAAAAGACACACTGTGTGCATCTATGGCAGAGGATATCGTACAAGAGACTTTTACGGAAGCAGTCCGCAAAGCTGAGAAAGTATATGCCCATGAGAATCCCGGTGGTTGGCTTATGGAGACTGCCAAGTTCAAGACCATGAGTGTACACCGCAGAGTACAGAAACGTGCGTTGATGGAAACGGAAGATATCTTGATGGAGATCAAAGGCTACGAGGATGATTATGGTCTGGTAGAATTGCATATGGTTATGGATGAAGTGTTGAATGAACATGAGCTGATGCTTCTTCATATGTTCTATTATGCCGGATATTCCGTTAAAGAGCTTGCCAGAATGGAAGGCATCACTGAGGGTAACTTCAAGGTGAGAATGCTTCGTATCCGCAATAAAGTTAAGCAGGCACTGAAGGACAAGAAGAAAAGGAAATAGGAGTAGATTATGAAGAGATACTTGGTTTATTTGTGTTCATTGGCACTGATATTAACCATGTTGACTGAAGGAAAATATACATACCAAGTAGCTGCAGCATCGATGGGTGCTGCGGCTACCGGTCGTCTCTGGGAAAGAGAGTATACCTTCAGCGAAGAAGAACAGCAATGGATCCTGGAAGCAAAGAATGTGCTTCAAGATATCCTGGAAGAGCGTACTGTTATGGCACTGGTGTACCTAAGCGATACCTATCCTGTCAGAGAAAATCCTGATGTGGACAGCCCGGTCATCGTAGAAGTGCCCAGTGGACAGCAGGTGCAGATTCGAGATATCGCCATCAACAATCCTTATGATGTGTGGGAGAAAGTCACCTTTTACTATCAGGGACAGGAATACAGTGGCTATGTGGAAAGAGCTAATCTGGCCTGTTCGGATGAAGTGTTCCTTACGTGGGAGAGCGATTATGGAATGAATCCTTCAGCCAGAGGCCTGATGACGCTGACGGAGGAAGGAACCCAAGTCTATGCAGATGTAGAGCAGTTCCCGGAGAGCTATCAGACAGAATTGATGGCTTTGAAAGAGGCTCATCCCAACTGGACTTTTGTAAAAATGAATACCAACCTGAACTGGAACGAGGTGGTAGAGAATCAGATGGTGCGGGGACGAAACCTGATACCGTCTTCATTCCCTGACTATATGTGGGATGAGATCCACAGCCCTAACTGGGCCTATGTGACAGAAGACAGTTTAAAATACTATTTAGATCCCAGAAATGGTCTGAACGAGGAGGGCATCTTCCAGTTTGAACAATTGACTTATAATGCATCCTATCACACGGAAGCTGCATTGCAGAATTTTCTTAATAATACCTTTATGGCAGGATTGGTTCCCAAAACGGTCTTGACTTATGCCCACACCTTTTTTAAGACAGGAGAGGAACTGGGTGTAAGTCCCTTCCACCTTGCCTGCCGCGTATACCAAGAGCAGGGTGCAGGCAAATCGGCACTGATCAGTGGTACTTATCCCGGCTATGAAGGCTGCTACAACTACTTTAACATAGGTGCATCCGGTACCACCACAGAAGAAGTGATCATTACCGGTCTGGAGCGTGCCAAGAAAGAAAAGTGGACCGATGCAGACCATCCGGAAAGTGGTGGCGCCTATTATTCGTTACACGGTGGAGCAAGAATCATCTCAGCCAACTACATTCTGCATGGCCAGGATACCCTGTATCTGCAGAAATTTGACGTAGATAACAGCTACGACGGTCTGTACTGGCATCAATACATGCAGAACGTGTGCGCTCCCACCAGTGAGGGCAAGAACATCCGAAAGTCTTACGAGAACGCCGGATCCCTGGAAAATACTTTCGTATTCAAGATTCCTGTATACAATAATATGCCGGAAAATCCCTGTGAGAAACCTACAGAGAAACCCACAGAAAACATCCCGGTGTCCTACACCATCTCCCTAACGCCGCCGGAAGGCTACAGTGACACGGCTATCTATGTGGATGGCGTGGAATGGGCAGCAACAGTGTCCGGGGGAGACAGCTACTGTGTAGACGTATCCCACGGAGATGCATCCACAGCAATCATGTACCAATATAATGAGAAAGATGTACCAATAGGTATGAGCGTCTGGGAGCTTGAACATGATGGAAAGCAGTATCAGGCTACGGAAGTGCCGGAATTAAATAACTTACTGTCATACCACGGATTCTCCATCCGCATCACAGGCAAGTCCGGAATTCGTTTCAAGACAGGCATTGCATCAGAAGTAAGAGACAAGCTGTTAAGTCCTGAAGGTGCCGGAGGCTACCAACTTAAGGAATACGGCACACTTGTCATGAACAATGCCAACAGGGAACAATATCCTTTGATCAAAGGAGGAGAAAAAGTCCTCAGTGGATTGTCCTATGGCATCAATACAAGCGGTGTTTTGGAGGACAAGATCTATGAGACAGTGGATGGCAGACATCGCTTTACGTCAGTATTGGTGGGCCTGCCCGTCAGCCAGTACAAGACAGAATTTGCCTTCAGAGGATATGCGGTACTGACCAAGAATGGTCAAGATGTGACGATCTACGGACCTACGATATGGAGAAGCATCTATGAATTGTCAGAGCAGCTATTAAATCTGGGAATATACAAGGAAGGATCCAGTGCAGATATCTTCTTGAAGAAATTGATCAGCGATGCGGATAACTTGTCAACGCAGCAATAATCTTTTTGAGAGTTAGAATGGAGTATACTATGAAGAAAAAGTGGTTATCAATTGCAGTTTGCAGCGTGCTATGTATCAGTATGTTGGCAGCCTGCGGTGATGGTGAAGAAGATATCTTTGCTGCACTGGGCAGCACCACCGTCTCAGGAAGCCTGGAAGAACAGGGCTCAGGGATCAAGGATTTTCTGGTTGGTCTCTTTGGTAAAAAGGACCAGGAACAGCAGGAGACGGGCGAGGAGAATAGCACACAAGAAAGCGAAACAGACCAGACGGGAAATGATGCCCAGGGGAAAGGTGAAGACAGCGCCACACTTTCTCCCGAAGCAACGGCAAAGCTGGAACTGGAGACTAAATACAGTGCAGAAGGTCTGAATGCCGAAGAATACAAAGAACTTGCACAGCTGTATGCAGGTGAAGGACGTTTTAAGAAGCAGCGCGATATGCTGGAGCAGTGTTGGAGACTGTACGGTGACAGTGAGGCTTATCTGACCTTACAGGACATCACTGTAAATGTCGGGGAGGAAAGCGACGCGCTTCAGGCACAGGCAAAATTGCTTCTACAGAACCTGGACATCCCTGAATACCGCAATGAGGCAGCATCTGTGATCTACAGTCAGGAATGGTTTCGGATCATGATGCCCAAGCTCAAAGAGGGCAGAAGAAATTATTACTACGAAGCCCCTGGGGCAGAAGGTGTGCTGGTGTGGCAGACCGGTTATAACCAGGCCGGAACAAGCTATACCAATGTATGGTATCTCCAAGGCGAGGAAATGATCATCCTGCAGCAGACACCGGAAAGCATCCGCATGATCACCACCGGCTATGCGCAAGGCAAGTACCAAGGCACATTTACTTCATGGCTGTGCCTGTCCCCCACAGAAAGTGTATACCATGAGACCGGCACCCTGACTGACAATATGTTAACCGGAGATTACAACATACAGATTCATAAGGGCAAAGAACCTGCAGACCTGATCGCCCTCTGGGCCACCAGGGAAGAAGTGGAATTCACCGACTATAAGGGTTCCTTCAATCAGGATGGCACCATCGCAGTAAAGCAGCTGGAAGCGAAGCTTCGTAACAATAAAAACGGCGCCAAAGGCGACATGGACCAGCTTATCTATGCATACACTAAAAACGACAAGAATTACTTGTTTCTAAATGTGCCTAAAGGCACACAAGTGACGGACCTGATCTTCGACACAGAACTTCTGGGAATACCGGCCTACCCGGATTTTAGCTTCTATGCACCGGTACGTCAGCAGGAAACTACAGAGACGGTAAAGGATAAGCAGATCAATGCACTGGATGTGCAGATCAGAATATATGATTCCAACCTGGAATGGTTCGATGGCACCAGATGGTATGCCTTGGGACCTGTGACAGACTTTATGGCTATGGATCCGTTTGCAGCTTATACCGGCAGACAGGACCAGGTGCCTGATGAAAGTGCAGATGGCGAGGCCGGTGAGTCGGTCCAGGATAAGAAGCTGACCTTGACTTATACTGAGATTGGCCAGGGTGCTATCAAGCAACAGACGACTACTAAGCCGTCTACACCTTCGAAGCCTGTGGTAAAACCTACTCCTGTACCTGAGCCCACACCCCAACCAGTGCCTGAACCGGAACCTCAGCCGGAGCCGGAACCTCAACCCCAGCCTCAACCGGAGCCGACCCCGGAGCCGGAACCCCAGCCGTCTACTCCTCCGGAGAGTGGAGATAACGGGGATAATGAAACTGATATTGAATGGTCACCTGATATGATGTGATATTCGGGTGAAAGAGAGCGGTTTTGTAAATAGCAGAATAGGCAAAATAAGCGCTATATTTGTGTCAGCCGCCCCAGGCGTTTTGGCAAATCCATGACAGCCACCATGCTGTCTGCTTATTATTGCACTTGTCACCATGCTTGGGGGCGGTACCTGCCAGATAGACACCAGAGTATTCCAGAAAGACATGACTTCCTTTAGGGGCAGAGACGACATCCTTACTTTGCTGGTTCATTTAGGATACCTGGCCTATGATGAAACGACAGAATCAGTGTATATTCCCAATGAGGAAGTGCATGAAGAATTTGTCAGTGCTGTGAAAAACGGCAGCAGGGATGAATTGGCAAAGGCGATAGAGACCTCTGAACGCCTGTTGAAGGCTACCTTGCAAAGAGATTTGCATCCGCAATAAAGTAAAGCAGGCACTGAAGGAAAAGAAGCATGCCGGAAAAAGATTTGGGACAGCCACTGACTGAGTTTTAAAATGTCAATATATTTATCGAGAAAAACAACGATAAATATATTGACGTTTTTAATTCCGTGGCGTATAATAATATTGAAAACAGGAAATGATACTTTTGAAAAGCTTGACATTATAGGAAGGAGAGTTTCAATGAATCAGATGTCTGTAGTAAATATGATGAATGCTATGGTTCCTATTACCCGATTCAATAAGGGTGAGGCAGCAAAAATATTTGATGAGGTAGAAAGTACCGGTACCAAGATTGTCGTAAAAAATAATCGGCCTGCTTGTGTGCTTATTTCTCCGACTCAATATGAAATGCTGATGGAAATATTGTCTGATTATGCATTGTATGCTGAAGCTGAAAAGCGTATGGCAGTTAATAATGATGCTGAGAATCTTCCGCATGAAGAAATGCTGAGAGAGCTTGGTCTTACTGATGCTGATTTGGCAGATGTAGAAGTTGATATAGAATAAGGAGCCTTTGAGATGGAATGGAAGATTGAATACATCAAGGAGGCTCAACGTGACTTAAAGCGTCTAGATCCGTATAATCGTAAGATAATTTTAAAAGCGATTGAAAAGACAGCTGAGCGTCCGTTGCCTCCCCCGGATGGAATCGGAAAGCCCTTAGGAAACCATGCAACATCAAAATTAAGTGGATTCTATAAAATCAAACTGCGTAATCTTGGATACCGAGTTGTGTATTCCTTGGTCAAAGACAAGGAGACAATGAAGATAATTGTGATTTCTGTTCGCGATGACGAGGCAGTTTATAAAGAGGCTGAACGTAGAATACAAGAATTGCTTTAACGTAGGGGGATAATATGGACAATACAAAAGAAAAAGCAATGAAATTTGTTGAGGAATTGTACAAAGAAAACTATAACAAAATACTTAGTATGGTAAGAAAAGATACGCTCTGTGGATCTATGGCCGAGGATATCGTGCAGGATGCTTTTGCAGAAGCGGTCCGCAAAGCGGAAGTCTTGTACACACATGAGAATCCCGGCGGTTGGCTTATGGAGACTGCCAAGTTCAAAACCATGGGTGTGCACCGCAGAGTACAGAAACGTGCGTTGATGGAAACAGAAGATATCCTGATGGAGATCAAAGGCTATGAGGCTGATTATGGACTGATAGAATTGCACTTAGTCATGGATGAAGTGCTGAATGAGCATGAGCTGATGCTTCTTCACATGTTCTACTATGGTGGATATTCCGTGAAAGAGCTTGCTAAGAGGGAAGGCATCACCGAAGGTAACTTCAAGGTGAGAATGCTTCGCATCCGCAATAAAGTAAAGCAGGCGTTGAAGGAAAAGAAACGTGCCAGAAAAAAGGTGGCAGGAGTATAGATAATTGGAAGATGTATGAGTTCATAAGGAAATAAGCAAGCGCAACAAGCTTGCTTATTTCTTGTCATAGCCTTCTGCTGATTCAACTACATATTCAGCAGTTTCCTAGGATTCTTAGCCTCCAGAACCCTCTTCTGCTTGGTCACATCCACATGGGTATAGATCTCAGTAGTCTTAATAGAACTATGCCCCAATATCTCCTGTATACAGCGAATATCCACGTCCTGATTGACCGGCGAAGTGGCAAAGGAATGCCGAAACATGTGTGGAGTAATATGATAACAAATCGGTGTAGCAGCGGAGAGTTTGTTCAGCATATTGCGAACTGACTGATCCGACAGCCGATTCCCATAGCCATTTACAAAGAAATACCCACAAGCTGCAATCCGGCTGCGATACAGCACTTCGTATTCCTTAAGGGCCGCAACAGTCACATCCTCAGTCAACTGCAAAATCCGCTCCATATCCCCCTTCCCATGAATGATAAGCTCCCAGTCAGCCAGCCTCACTGCCTGCAAGGACAAATTACACAATTCTGAGATACGAAGCCCTGTGGCAAATAACAGCTCTACGACCGCTATACTGCGCACCGCGCACCCATACTGATAATTGTAGCAGCATGGTCTTTTTGCTCATAATGAGCCTGATAAAAGGCACTGAGCACATGATTGGGAATATACCTGGGAAGCCGCTGTGGAAGCTTGAAGGACAGATCAGCCGATACGCCCGCACTGTTTTGGCATCTAGGCGCTTCCTGGTGAGACAGTGATACAGGTAACCTTCCTTTAGAGTGTCAAATTCATTCATGTTATTTTCTCCTTTGTATGCTTATTCTGTGTGGGATAAGTATATTATGGACTGTAGTACATGAAATGTTAAGGGGAATGCTAAAATCAGTGGATTTCTTGTTAGATATGTAGTATAATACATTCAAATGCAACAATATGTGAAGGAGAAATTTCATGAAGATATTGCAGATTAACAGCCATTACAATCAGGGTGGAGCTGCACGTATTGTTGCCTGTATCCACAGGCAGCTGTTGGAAGATGGGGAAGAAGCCTATGTGGCATATGGGCGTGGGCGTGATTCCGCCGATTCCAATGTATATCAGTTTGGAAAGACGCCGGAAATTTATGTTTCCGCACTTATGAGCAGACTAACAGGTATCAGCGGCTGGTTTAACAGGGCAGCAACAAAACGCCTGATCACTTATATAGATCGTATCAAACCTGATTTGGTTCATTTACATGCGTTGCATGGTTACTACTTGAATCTGCCCATGTTGTTCCGATATATTAATGACCATGGGATCCCCTGTGTCTGGACCTTTCATGATTGCTATGCGTTTACCGGTAATTGCGGTTACTTTTTTGAGTGTGATAAGTGGAAAAGTGGATGCGGCAATTGCCCTAATGTTCGGACATACCCCAAAAGCCAATGGTTCGATTTTACCGGTTGGATGTGGAAACACAAAAAAGAATTGTTTACCCGGGGGGCTGAAAAAATCATAGTAACACCATCCGATTGGTTGACAAAAGAGGCACAGAAGTCCTTTTTGAGCCAATACGAATGTATCACAATTCGCAACGGAATAGAGGTAAAAGATGTTTTTTATCCAAGGGGCAAAGCAAGATGCCGCGAAAAGTATGGCTATTCTCAGGAGGATAAGTTAATTCTAGGGATTGCTGTGGGATATCAGGACGTGCGTAAGGGCGCAAAGTATATTATACAGCTGGCTAAGAATCTGGCAAATGAAGCGAAAGTGATTCTGATCGGGTGGAACGAAAAGAACAATCATATGCTGGAAGGAACCACCAATATCATCACCATTCCAAGTACTTCCGATGCAGATATGCTGGCGGAATATTACACCATGGCAGATGTCTTCGTTCTGCCCTCTCTTGCTGAGAATTACGCTACGGTGACACTGGAGGCAATGGCTTGTGGCACCCCGGTTGTGGGCTTTCGGGCCGGAGGAATTCCGGAGCAACTTACAGATAGAAAAGGAATCGCAGTAGAAGTGGGGAATCAACAGGCATTTGATGCTGCTGTGCGAAAAGTCCTTGCATTGGAAGCCGGTCTTTTACAAGAAGAAGAGTTGGCAGCAAGAATTGCTGAAGAGAACTCTACAGAAAAAATGACCGGGGAGTATAAAAAGGTTTATCAGAGATTACTACAGCGCAAAGGGAGAACAACATGATTTCGGTATGCATGGGCATTTATAATGGAGAGGCTTATATCAAAGAGCAGCTGCA
>JAZQGM010000097.1:0-10031 GCA_045540075.1 Acetatifactor sp.
CCCCCACCGCCCCGCCTGTCTCTTACGACCCACCTGCGAACTTTGCAAAAAAGACCCTACTAAGAAGCAGGGTCTTGGGATGCTAGGTATGTAGTAAGATAGGACTTACTTTCTTTGTAAGAAATCCGGGATCTTTAAGGATTTCTCTTCTACGGAGCTGCGGATGTCGGAAGGGCGGTTGATTCCTGTTAAGGGTCTTGAGGGGGGAACCGGCTTCTGGGTGGGCTGTCCGTAGTTTACCTGGGCATAGCCGCTTTGGGCGGGTTGCTGGTAGTTGTTTTGGTTGTAGGTGGACTGGCTGTAGTTCTGGGAGTAACCACCCTGGGTGTAAATGGGCTGTGCAGGCTGTCTGGTGGGCTGGTTCATGCCTTGCAGGGTGTTCTGTACGCCCATGGGATTGCGGAACTGGGGAATGGTTGTCTGGGCCATTCTGCTTTGGGTTGCAGCACTTCCCATGTCTTCCAGGCCGGTAGCGATGACTGTGATCATGCAGCTGTCGGATCTGGAGGCATCGTACATTGCACCGAAGATGATGTTTACATCTTCTCCGGCCATCTCCTGTACATAACTTGCAGCATCAGAAGCATCTGCCAGTGTGATATCACCGGATACGTTGATGATCACATGGGAAGCACCGGAAATGGTGGTCTCCAAAAGAGGGCTCTCTACTGCCATCTTGACAGCTTCCAAAGCCTTGTCATCACCTTTGCCTTCGCCGATACCGATATGTGCGATGCCCTTGTCTTTCATAACAGTCTGTACATCTGCAAAGTCAAGGTTGATCACTGCGGGTACGTTGATCAGGTCTGTGATTCCCTGTACTGCCTGCTGAAGTACCTCATCAGCCTTCTTTAATGCTTCCGGCATGGTAGTTCTACGGTCAACGATCTCAAGCAGCTTGTCATTTGGAATGACAATCAGTGTATCTACATTCTCTTTGATTCTCTCAATTCCTTCCAGCGCATTCATCATACGCGCTTTAGCCTCGAAACGGAAAGGCTTGGTCACCACGCCAACGGTCAGGATGCCCATATCCTTTGCAAGCTTGGCCACTACAGGTGCTGCACCGGTACCGGTACCGCCTCCCATACCGCAAGTTACAAATACCATATCTGCACCTTTCAGAGCTGCCGCTACTTCTTCAGCACTCTCCTCAGCCGCCTTCTCTCCGATCTCAGGCTTTGCGCCTGCACCCAATCCTTTTGTAAGCTTCTCACCGATCTGTAACAGTCTGGGAGCCTTACACAACTGCAGTGCCTGTTTATCGGTATTCACTCCGATAAAATCCACACCATCGATTTTCTCATCGATCATTCTATTCACAGCATTATTACCTGCTCCGCCAACACCTACTACGATAATTTTTGCAGCAGCTTCTGCATCGTTTGTCTTAATCTCCAGCAAGGGTTTGTCCTCCTTCTTTCCATATGAATTCCTTACTTACTATCATATAATTATTTTGCAAATTAATCAACCCATTTTTTAATAATTTTTAAAAAACTTTATTGTTCCACCTGAAAAGACACGTCCGTCCTATCCTGGGTCAGATTTTCCATGCGAAGTGTGCCTTTTTTATCCTCTAACTTGCCAAGCAGCTTGGGCAGACGCATCATTTTGTTTTCCAATTGATTCCTGTCACTACCCAATGCAACCTTGATATCACCGAAATAAATGGTTATATCTCCTGCCGAATGAAAGAAAATTTTTTCTGCGTCAAGGTCATACTTGTCCAAAAGTTTCGTAAGCTCCATGATACTTTCAAACACGTCCTGATTTTCCACCGGCAAAATCTCCCCCAATATCATATGATCAAAGTTAAGACCTGTGATCTGAGGAATGCCCTCTGTCTTTACTTTAGAGCATTCCACCACATAACCATCTCTGTCAAAATACATATAAGCATCCATATACCGGATATAACCTGCCAGTGCCTTTTCATATACCGTGATCTTTATGGTGTCAGGTGTCAGGATATTTACATCAAGCACATCTACAAAGGGAATATTTTCCGCTTCCTTCAGGCGGTATTTTAATGACAAATATAAGGAATTGTCGCCAAAGGGGCCTGTCATTACCATATCCTGAATCTCTTCTTTTGTATAATGCAGATTACCCTCTACATACACGTTCTTCACAGTATGCTTCTGCATCACCAGATATAGGACAAGCATCGCTATACCTAGGACAGACAGCACTATCAATAATTTTAGTATCTTACTTTTTCCTTTTTTTCTATGCACTATAAATACGCGCTCCTAACTCTCTGAAATCACGGCAGATATTTTCATACCCTCTGGAAATATAGCCACAGCCGCTGACTATGGTCTCTCCTTCTGCCATAAGGCCTGCGATCACAAGTGCAGCACCTCCCCGAAGCTCCATGGCTTCCACCTGGGCACCTCTAAGCTTCACCGGCCCTCTCACCTTCACACTCCTACTGTCCAACTGACAGATATCAGCTCCCATTCTCTTAAGAGGCTCTATCACCCGGAATCGATTCTCGAAGATCGTCTCATGCACAAGGCACTCTCCCCCTGCCGCCGTCAACATGACAAGCGCAGCTGACTGAAGATCTGTGGGGAATCCCGGATGGGGCAATGTGATCAATTGTTCCAACATGCCAAGCTGATCTGGTGCCTGAACATACAGCGCTCCATTGTTCATTTGACATTCTACCCCCAACTGCCTGCCAAGACGAATCACAGCTTCCATGTGTTCAACAGGTGCCTCTTCCAGCAACACATTACCTCCGGTACCAAGACAAGCCATTAGATAGGTGCCTGCCACGATCCGGTCTGCCGGCACACGGTACTGGGTACCATACAGGCACTTACCGCCGGTTATGGTCAGACACTCTGTACCGATCCCTTCAATCCGGGCTCCACACTTCTTAAGATATCTGCACAGATGCTCTACCTCAGGTTCTCTGGCTGCGCCCCAAAGTCTGGTAATTCCTTCTGCTGTAACAGCTGCCAGAATGATATTCTCCGTAGTTCCCACGCTGGATGTCTGAAAACAGATATCTGCACCATGTAATCCTTTTGGTGCCCTGCCCCATACTTTACCGTCTTTTTCTTCAAAAACTGCCCCCATTTTCTTTAACGCTTCCAAATGAAAATCAATGGGTCTTGCCCCGATGACACAGCCACCCGGGTACTCCATCATCACCTCTCCTCTTCTGCCCAACAAAGCCCCCATTAAAAACAACGAGGAACGCATACAAGTTACCGCTTCCACCGGCATTTCTGAGAGTGTTACATCTTTTGCATCCACCCGGATACCCTCACCCTCACGGCTTACCTTGCACCCCAAAGCAGTCAGAATCTTAAGCATCTGACATACATCCGCGATTTTGGGACAATTACAGATCAGATTATCCCCTCTGGTAAGTATGGTTGCCGCCAATATGGGAAGGGCAGCATTCTTAGAACCATGTATCCTCACATTGCCCTGCAGACGGACACCTCCGTGAACATGTATTGTTTTCATATACATCCATCCCGTTCCTAAAATTTTGAACTATTATATCATATGTAGTGGACGGGATGTGGGTATCTTGTACCTACACTTCCTTTAGCTGAATCCTTCTGGCCACACTCAGGACAAGTCCCATTTCTATCAGTAAAAACATCACAGACGAACCACCGTAACTGATAAAAGGAAGGGAGATTCCTGTGTTGGGGATACTATTGGTTACAACTGCTATATTCAGGATCACCTGAATAGCGATATGACCAATGACACCTACCACCAACATGGCACCGAACAGATCCGGCGCATTGTTAGCAATGATCATCATTCTCCAAAGCAAGATCACAAACATTAATATCACTGCCACTGCGCCAAACAGTCCCAGTTCTTCACAAATGATGGAAAAAATCATATCATTCTGTGCTTCCGGCAGAAAGTTCAGCTTCTGCATACTCTGACCCAGTCCTTTTCCCCAGATACCGCCGCTGCCTATAGCATAAAGTCCCTGCAATGTCTGGAATCCTACTCCTTCCGGATCTGTTTCCGGATGCAGCCAGATTGCAATACGCTTGAATCGAAAGCTTCCTCCCGCGGCATCTGTACTGATGATCCAATATACAAGAGCCGCTGCAGCAGCAACTACTCCACTGCCGATGAGTACATATTTCTTATAGTGAGGATCCGCCACAAAAATCATCAGTACAGCAATTCCCACGACAATGATGGCAGAACTCAGGTTACTTGTGATCTTCCATATCATGATAGCCTGAGGCATAGCTGCCACCAACATGAATAGAAATCCTTTCAATGTTCCTGCATTTCGTCCCAGCTTACAGACAAGGCAGGCCAGGAACAGAATCATACACAGTTTTACCACCTCTGCGGGCTGTACCTGCAATGGGACACCGGGTATACGAAACCATCTGGTAGCACCATGGCTGGAAATACCCAGAGGCGTTTTTACCACGGGTATGATAGCAATAGAGAACACATATGCCAAAACTGCAAACTTCTCCCAAAAATGATAGGGAATATTGGCTACCACTACCATGGCGATCATACCCAAAATACATGCTAAAAGCTGTCTTTTCAGATAATGAGCAGAATCACCATTATAATCCAAATATGCCGTATAAGAGCTTGCAGAGTAGATCATCAACATGCCAAAGCCCAAAAGGAACAGTATAACAAACAACAGACTATAATCAAAATAATATTCTGATTTTTGATTTTTTTTACGTTTACGGTTACGCTCAGCCACCGGCATCACTCCTTCAAACCATTTACATATTCTTTAAACAAATCGCCCCTCACCTCATAGTTGGGGAACATGCCCCAACTGGCACATGCCGGAGACAGCAGTACAGCATCGCCTTCTTCAGCAAGCGCCGTACAAAGCTTTAAACATTCCTCGTAAGATTCAGCGAAGCGGATTCTGTCAAAACCATGAGCTCTGGCACATTCCGCGATCTTTTCCTTGGTCTGTCCGATCAGGACAAGCCATTTTACCCGACCCTCAAAGCTTTCAATCCACTCATCATATTCGCTTTGCTTGTCATATCCACCACCGATCAGAATCGTGGGTTTCCTCATAGCACGGATTCCTCTGATGGCCGCATCCGGATTGGTTCCTTTGGAATCGTTGTAATAATCTACACCGCCTTTGGTGGCTACAAACTCGATTCTGTGCGCAACCGCACGAAAAACCTTAACCGCCTTTAAAATCGTCTCCATGGGTACTCCCATGACTCTGGCTATGGCAATGGCCGCCATCACGTTTTCTGCATTATGAATACCTACCAATGTCATATCTGTGTAAACATTCATAAGCGCTGACACCTGCCCGTCTTCTGCCAGACAAATCATTCCATCCTGCAAAAAATACCCTTCTGAAAGAACCTGCTGTGATGAGAAGTACACTACCTTTGCCGGACAGCGTTCTCCAAACTCTCTGGTATATGGGTCGTCATAATTCAACACACACACATCTTCCTTCGACTGACGGCTTGCAATGGCTTCTTTGGCTGCCACATAGGCTTCCATGGTATGGTGTCTGTCCAGATGATCCGGGGTCACATTTAGAATAGCGGACACTTTCGGACGGAATGTATGTACAGTCTCCAACTGGAAGCTGCTGATCTCTCCCACAGTTACAGTATCTTCCCTGGTTTTCAAGGATTCTAATGTGTAAGGATAACCGATATTGCCTACCACAAAGACTTTGTCTTCACCCAGATGAGCTTTCATAATTTCACCTACCAATGTGGTAGTAGTGGTCTTACCATTGGTACCGGTAATCGCTGCTACACTTCCCTGTTCAAACCGATAGCCTAGTTCTATCTCTCCCAGGATCTCTATTCCTTCATCCCTCATTAGGTTGATCCAGGGCAGATCCGTAGGCACACCCGGACTAAGCACTACATGATCCACTTTCAAATCAGCGGGCAATCCTCCGGTGATACACGTGGCTTTACTTCCATCCGGTAATTTCTTTTTTACATCCTCTATAGTCAACTTGCTATTACTATCATACAAATAAACATCTGCACCCTGTAGCTCCAGAAGCTCTACAGCGGCCACTCCGCTGATACCGGAACCGACTACCAGATACTTTTGTCCTTTCATGGTATTCCCTCCATATTGTGACTGTGAAGAACGAAGTTCTGAACAATCACGTTTCTTCATTATAATTGGTTATCCCTAAATAGGGAAGAATATTTTCAAAAAGCTGCCTGATGATCGGTGCAGCCACCTGTCCTCCGTAATAAACACCCTGTGGGTTATTGACGATAGCCAGCGCAATAACCTGTGGATCATCTGCCGGCGCAAAGCCGATATAGGAAGCAATATATCTTCCACTGCCTCGTGGAAGTGTCTGGCTGGTAGCAGTCTTGCCGCCAATGCGAAAACCTTCTATGGCCCCATTTTTACCGGTTCCTTCCGACACCACCATTTCCAGAATGCTCCTCATGGTAGCTGAAGTTTCTTCGGATACGATATTCTCCTCCACCGGGTAAGTAAGACGTTTCTCATTGCCTTCTTCATCAATAATTTTTACCCCAAAGTGGGGTGTCACACGATTTCCTCCATTGATGATAGAGGAAGCGGTAGTCACCAACTGTATCGGTGTAATCTGGAAAGACTGACCAAATGCTACTGTAGCAAGCTCTACATTGCCCATATCCTCCATACGGTGCATAATGGTTCCCGCCTCTCCCGGCCACTCTACGCCTGTCTTTTTCTTAAGACCCATTTGCTCAAAGTATTCATAATATTTCTCTACACCCAGACGAAGCCCTACTGTGATGAAAACGGGATTACATGAATTCATGGTCCCCTGTATAAAATTCTCACCACCGTGTCCCCCCACTTTGTGGCACCTGATTTTCCGGTCATCTACAATGATAAATCCCGGGCAACTGAATGTACTCTGGGGTGAGACTACGCCCTCCTCCAAGCCCGCGGCTGCTGTGATGATCTTAAAAGTAGACCCCGGCTCATAGGTATCATTGATGCAACCATTACGCCACATCCGGTTTAACAGATTCTGTTTTGCATCCGCACTGCCATCATAGACCACATTCTCCGGCAATTCATAGGGATTGTTCAAGTCAAATTCCGGCACATTGACCATGGCAAGTAATTCCCCATTCTGAGGATTCATGACCAATATGGATACACTGTCTGCTTCCTTGGTCTTCATAGCCTGGGTAGCCAACTGCGTGGCATAGGACTGAATATTCATGTCCAGACTTAGATACAAATCCTTGCCGCTAACGGGCTCTATCCTGCGTTCACCAGCCTCTTCCACCTCTATTCCTGATGCATCTGTTACAGTCAGGATGGTACCGGGTGTTCCCTCCAAATATTCTTCATATACGACCTCCAATCCGATAATCCCCTGATTATCGCTGCCAGTGAAGCCAAGCACCTTGCTGGCCAGTTCGCCGTAGGGATAGTATCTTTTATAATCTTCATCTACTTTCACACCGGCCAGATCATACTCTCTGATCTTATCTCCAACACTCTTTTCCACATTACTCTTGATTCTCTCGATGGAGCTGACCTTCTCCACCCTCTTACTGACATACTCTCTCGTCAGTAACAGTTCATCACACAACACATCTGTGACCCTCTCCGAATCTTCTATCTGACTGTGAATGACCGATACCGTACATACCGTCTTGTTATCGGCTATGACTGTACCGTTACTGTCCAGAATTCTCCCTCTGGCAGCTTTGATACTGCGCTCCCTTTCATGAAGCTGTGTGGCAAGATAGGAATAATAATCGGCCCTCCACACCATCAGGTAGACCAGCCTTCCAAACAATCCTGCCAGAATCAATATACAAAGCACTGTGGCAATGGTGATTTTCTTACGGTGCGCTATTTTATTATGAATTTCAAGCATGTAACACCCTTAAAATGATATTACTATACTTTATTCTCTTTCACCATGATTCATACCTACTTTGGCGTTCCCCTATTTCCTTATACACCCGGTGGTAGATTATCTTCTGACTTATTGATCAAATCTCCTGTTTGTGCATCCAGCAAATTTCCTGTTGCGGGATCCACAAGATGCCCGGTCTCAGGATCAATGGGAAAACTCATCCATGGAGGCTGATTCTCATCCCCGGCATTTTCTCCGCCGCCCTCCCCAGTACCTTCTCCCTGATCTTGTCCGTCACCTGACTGTTCCAGGTCATCCTGCTCCGGGGTCTTACCATATTGATGGGTGATCTCCATCTGTCTTTGGGCCAGTTCTTCCACTTCCTTATCTGAAAGTTCCTCTGTCATGTAGATATTCAGATAAGGCAATATCTCTGTCAATATATTTCTAACAATACCCGTTGCATAACTGGCTTTATCCTGCCTCTGGGCGTTGGCTCTGTCTACTACCACATAAATCGCTATCTGAGGATCTTCTGCAGGCGCATGTCCCATAAAAGATACCACATACTCACCATTTCCTCTGGGAATGGTCTGGGCCGTACCGGTCTTACCACCGATGGCGTATCCAGCAGGCCTTGCTGTTTCACCGGTTCTCTGGCTGCCACCCTCTTCCATAACTGTTGCACGAGTATATTTCCGAATCTTCTCAGAAGTGGTTTCCGAAATCACCTGTTTCAATACTCTGGGCTCAATATTCTCAATGGTTGCCCCGGAAGAATTGGTGATCTTGTCCACCACATGGGGCTCATAATAATAACCACCGTTGATCAGCGCGCTATAACCTGCTATCATCTGAATCATGGTCGCATTAAAGTTCTGACCAAAGGAATTGGTGGCAATGCCCGATCCTGCCATCTGCTCTTCGGTTAATAACAATCCTGCCGTCCTGGCTTCTCCCGCCAGATCAATATTGGTCTTTAAACCAAAATTGAAATTCTGTTGGAACGTCATGAAATCCTCGATGCCCAGAGCATCCGCTATGTGCATCAAAGCTACGTTACAGGACCATGCTACAGAATTCTGCACGCTAACTGGTCCCACATGACCATAACCACCATGGCAACGTATGGTATGGCCGCCTTTTACCAAGGAACCGGTACAGCTGTAGTGTTCCCCGCCGGTGATAGCACCACTTTCCAAGGCCGCTGCCACTGTAAAAGGCTTGGCTGTAGAACCGGGTTCATAAGTATCTGAGATGCAAAAATTCTTCCATAGATAATTCAAATTCAGATACAACTGATCTTCCGTCATATTATTGATCACATTCTCCGTGATCACCGTATCCGTCTTTTTCAGTTCTATATAACCGTTGCTGTTTTCAACCTCCTCTACCATCAAAGAACCGATCATGGCAGAGGCATTTCTGGTATCATTCAGATTATAAAAAGGGTAACTGGCCATAGCAAGCACCTCGCCCTTATGAATATCATATACGATAGCCCCCAGATTCTCAGCCCCATTTCCCGGACGGACCGTACCCGCAAACTCATCGTTAAATTTCTTCAAATATTTTTCCACCACTGCCTGAATATTGGCATCTATGGTGGTATGAATGGTATAACCATCCACAGCCGGCTTCACCGTTCTCTCCAAAGTAGAGTCCGATGTCAGATACCCGTACTCTCTTCCTGTGGTGCCATTGAGCACTTCATTATAAAACTCCTCCAGACCATAACTGCCCACATTATCCCTGCCGGTAAATCCAATCACATCGCAGGCCAACGAACCACCTGGATAGATTCTTTTATATTCCTCTTCAAACCACACACCCATGATCAAATTGCCCTCAGCGCTGTCAGCAGTCTGAAAATCTTTGATCTGGTCATAAGTAAGTTGCTTCAGCATCACTTTATAGGAAGCCTTCTTATGAGTGGTCACATATTCTCTCACCACGGCCGGATCCAGGCCAAAATACTGATGCAAGGCTTCTATGGTGGGTTCCAAATACTTCCCCTCCTGATAAAGCATATTCTTGGCATCAATGATCAGATTATATACTTTCTCGCTGGTAGCAAGCTTGGTCCCCTTGGCATCCAGTATATCTCCCCGCTTAAAAGGAAGGGTGGTACTGTCATAACCCCTCTGGGACAACACCTGCTTCTTGT
>JAZQGM010000098.1:0-11349 GCA_045540075.1 Acetatifactor sp.
GGAAGAATATTGCAACCGGTACGACTGGGTACATTATACAGGATCACTGGAATCTTCACAGCATCTGCAACTGTCTTAAAATGCTGATACAGACCATTCTGAGTCGCCTTATTATAGTAAGGACTTACAAGAAGCAAGCCATCTACACCATATTTCTCAGCTTCTGTTGACAGATACACGGCAGTCTCCGTACAATTAGAACCGGTACCTGCCACCACGGGAATTCTGCCTGCCACTACCTCCACGCAATACTTGATCACATCCAGATGTTCCTCATGAGTCAAAGTAGATGCTTCACCGGTGGTGCCGCACACAATGATCGCATCCGTACCATTGGCGATCTGAAATTCCAAAAGCTCTGCAAACTTCTCGTAATTCACCTCTCCGTTTTCTTTCATAGGGGTAACGATCGCTACTCCTGCACCTTTAAAAATAGCCATGATTTCCTCCATTCCGATCCTTCACAACAAGATCAGGATCATAACAAATTTTACTTTTGTATAACAGCCGGTATTGTCTTATACACAAACGCCGGCGTAGGAAGCGCCGGCGCAATAAATTACCATTCCGCGATAGCACTCCATCTAGCTTCTAGATGACAGTCATACGGTTATTCACCGTATGCCCAAGACTTAAGTTGCAGGAACTCTCCTCTTTCGGCGTATTCCCCTTTCCTCTTTCATCATCTGTGCCTGTCACATCCGAAAAAACTACTTTTGAAATACGCAACCTCTATCCTTTATTCATCATAACACCTTGTAGCTTTGGTGTCAACAAAAATCTTTCTTCCCAGACATTAAATTGTATTCAGCCAATAACTGTTTCAATTTTTGAAACCTCATCAGCAAGAACACATATCTCTTCTTTGAGAGTGGTGCCGGTCAAGATCACCCCGGTCTCACCGTGACCTTCCAGAAGCGTCTTCAATTCTTCCACAGAAATAATATCTTTTTCTATTAACCCCAGCACTTCGTCCAGAATCAGGTAATCACACTCTCCTGTAGTAAGTACCTTTCTTGCAAAATTCAATCCATTCTTGATATTGATGATCTCTTCTCTCTTCTTTTCATCAGACAGCTGGGCATAATTCTCATCGGACTTCTCAAAATGAAATATTTTGATCTCGGGCTCCAATCGTCTGATAAAATCAGAATCTGTTAAACCTTTTCCCTTTAAAAACTGTATAATGACCACCGACTTACCTTCAGCTGCTGCCTGTATGGCTCTGCCCAAGGCTGCCGGTGATTTTCCTCTTCCGTCTCCTGTGTAGATATATATCATGCCTTTTTCCATTGTTATACCTCTTATTTATGTGATTTAGTAACTGTTCAGAGCTCCGTTCTTCACAGTCACAATAATGCACACAACGCCTGCTTATGCAGCCATTAGCGTGCGCTGTCTCGGCATTTTGCTTCGAAAAACGCCTCGCGGAATAAGGTTCTGAATAATTACATGATTTACCTATTGTACCACATTTTAGAAGCTTTGACAACTTCGCGTTTCAATCTTCACAATTTATTCTTCCTCGAACAATTCCAACTTGCTCACAGATACTTCAAAAGCAACTCTACGCTCTACATTTTCCTCATCCAGTTTCTTCATGTACTCTCTGCTCTGAATACGTCCCCAGACGCTGCAGCGTTCTCCCACTCTGAAACTGCTTGCATATCTGGCATTTCTACCCCAACAGATGCAGGGTATGTAGTCCGACTTGCCATATGGCCTGTTCACAGCAAGCAACAGGTCTGCAATCTCTCTTCCCAGAGGTGTCTTTCTATAAATCGGTTCTTTACAGATATATCCATCCAGAAAGATCTGATTGGTTCTTGCACTCTCTTCAATCTCATCCACAAACTCTATTTCTCTGGCAAACACAGACAATACCAGTCTGTTCTTTCGTTCCTCATGGCGATTGTAGGAACGAAACTGCCCATTTACGTTGACATACATTCCTTTATAATCAGCATTCACATCCAAAAGCCGCTCCGACACCATCACTGGAATGATATCAAAACTCTCACTGAGCCTTAACACCTTCACATCCACCATGTAAAAGCCTTCTCCGAAGATTTCATGGCTATAGGAAAAATCTCCCATAATTTCTCCCATCACCGTTACCTGATTGTTTTCAATTACCTTATCTGTCATTTAAAGTTCTCCCTTCTTACTATTTAAGACTTATGCCGGTAATTTCCCCCTTTTGAAGTTTAGTAGGGTTACCTGTAATTTACTTTATTTATACTACTCTATTTTTGCGAAAAAGAGTACTCTAAAATATCGCGCAATCCGCCAAACATCGCAAAAACCCTCATCTTTTTCCATAAATTTTTACTTGAAAAACCACAAAAAATTAGTTTCAATCGGCTTTTTCCTTGCATGTTAGTAAAAAAAGTGATATACTGTAACAGTTTGAAAAATCGACAAAAATTTTCATCGACTGAAACAGACAGTTTTCGAATCGCTTCAACAGTTATTTATGATGATTGATGAATATCGACAAAAGCTGTCTTTTCACAGTTTGATATGGAGAGAGCCAAATATGAGACAAAAAAGAGAAGATGTAAGAAATGTAGCTATTATCGCCCATGTAGACCATGGTAAAACCACACTGGTAGATGTACTTTTAAAGCAGAGCGGAGTGTTCCGTGAAAATCAGGAAGTGGCGGAACGTGTGATGGATTCCAATGATATCGAAAGAGAACGCGGTATCACCATCCTGTCCAAAAACACTGCTGTTATGTATAAAAGAACCAAGATCAACATCATCGACACCCCGGGTCATGCGGATTTCGGCGGCGAGGTAGAACGTGTCCTGAAAATGGTCAATGGCGTTATTCTGGTGGTTGATGCCTTTGAGGGCGCTATGCCCCAGACCAAGTTCGTTCTTCGAAAAGCGTTGGAACTGAAGCTTCCCGTAATCGTATGCATTAACAAGATCGACAGGCCGGAAGCAAGACCCGATGAAGTCATTGATGAGGTGTTGGAGCTGTTCTTAGAACTGGATGCAGATGATTCCCAACTGGACTGTCCCTTTGTATTTGCTTCCGCCAAGGCAGGCATTGCTTCCCTTGATTCTCACGAACCCGGAACCAGCATGGAACCCTTGTTTGAGACCATACTGGATTATATCCCTGCTCCGGAAGGCGATCCTGAGGCTGGTACACAGGTACTGATCAGCACCATTGATTATAATGAGTATGTAGGACGTATCGGCGTGGGCAAAGTAGACAATGGTAAGATCAGCGTGAACCAGGATGTTGTGATCTGCAACCACCATGAACCTGACAAAAAGGTAAAAGTCAAAGTCAGCAAGTTATATGAATTTGACGGACTTAGCAAGGTAGAGGTAAAGGAAGCCGCCATCGGCTCCATCGTAGCCATCTCCGGCATTAGTGACCTGCACATCGGTGACACATTGTGCGCTCCCGACGCCGTGGATCCTATCCCCTTCCAGAAGATCAGTGAGCCTACCATTGCCATGAATTTCATGGTAAATGACTCTCCCCTGGCAGGTAAGGAAGGGAAATTCGTAACCAGCCGCCATCTGCGGGACAGACTGTTCCGCGAACTCAATACCGACGTATCCTTACGCGTGGAGGAAACGGAAGAGACCGACTGCTTTAAGGTATCCGGCCGTGGTGAACTGCATCTGTCCGTGCTCATCGAAAACATGAGAAGGGAAGGCTACGAATTCGCAGTAAGCAAAGCAGAAGTACTCTATCATCATGACGAAAAAGGCAAGCTGACGGAACCCATGGAGCTTGCTTACATCGATGTACCCAATGACTTTGCAGGTGCTGTCATTGAGAAACTGGGACAACGCAAAGGGGAACTGCGTAATATGGGCTCCATCACCGGGGGCACCTATACCCGACTGGAATTCTCCATCCCTGCAAGAGGGCTGATCGGCTATCGTGGAGAATTTATGACTGATACAAAGGGAAATGGAATCCTGAATACAGTATTTGATGGTTATGGACTTTATAAGGGGGATATCCAATATCGTAAGCTTGGCTCTTTGATTGCCTTTGAAGCCGGCGAAGCTATCACCTATGGACTCTACAATGCTCAGGAACGTGGTACTCTCTTCATCGGTCCCGGCGAAAAGGTTTATGCCGGCATGGTGGTAGGACAGACCGGCCGCAGCGAGGATATTGAGCTAAATGTCTGCAAGAAGAAACAACTGACCAATACCAGATCCTCCAGTGCAGATGAGGCACTTAGACTGACACCACCTAAGGTCCTAAGTCTGGAACAGGCTCTGGACTTTATCGATACGGATGAGCTGTTAGAGGTAACACCTTTAAGTCTTCGTATTCGTAAGAAGATACTGGATCCCACCCTTCGTAAGAGAGCTGCAATCAATAAGAAATAATGTAATTTCAACAATCCACAAGAGGCATTTTCCCGTGCCTCTTTTATTTTACTTGTAAATTTATCAACACTTATAAAATCCCCAAAACCGTCCATACTATTACTGACTAAAAAAATGGAGTGAGTGAGTATGGACAGGATGCAAGACGAACAGGAACAGATCAGACGAAAAGCTTCTCAGGATATGATCATTCTGATAGAAAGCTGGAAAAAAAGAAAAAGAAAGTTAAGACTTTACCGCTGTTTTCTGGGCGCAGCGTTTGTTTTCAGCTGTATTGCACTTTTGGGTGCGGGGTATGCAGCAATTTATCAGAAGGTACCTTCTATCATCCGTCTCAAATCTGGCATTGAGCAGTCCCTGAATCTGGGTCTTCCTTTGACTGCAGAGGTAGCAGCAGTCAGTGAACAGGAGGATTCCAATATTCCCGGGCAGGCTATCACCATTGATTTGGCAAATCAGGTAACGCTGAAACCCGGCACCTTAGATGCATACCAAATGAATGTCAAATTGTTTGGCTGGATTCCTTTTAAGCAAGTAGACATTCAGGTGATAGAGGAACAGGAATTGATTCCGGTAGGTTTGCCGGTGGGAATCTATGTGGAAACAGATGGCTTACTGGTAATTGGTGTAGGGGAATTTGCTGATCAAAACGGAATCAATTGCGCCCCATGTAAAAACATCCTGCGTTCGGGAGATTACATCAGATATATGAATGGCGAATCAGTTAATGATAAAAACAAATTTATTAAAGCAATCGAAGCAAACGGCGATGAGGCAATTGTTTTGACCATAGAACGTGACGGACAAACCATGGACGTAAAGGTTCAGCCAAAGAAAAGTGAAGGTGGCGGTTATAAGATCGGTGCCTGGATCAGAGACAACGCACAAGGTGTAGGCACCATGACTTTTATTGATGCTGAGGGCAACTTTGGTGCCCTGGGTCATGGTATCAACGACATCGACACCAGCACCTTGATGGAAATGAATGATGGCACCCTGTATCAGACTGAAATTGTTGCTATCAAAAAAGGAAAAAATGGGGAACCCGGCGAAATGACCGGTATGATCATCTATTCTCCCGACCGGATTCTGGGGGATATTACGTCCAATGATATTCGCGGTATTTTTGGCTGCTGCAATCAGAAGGCCCTGAATCTTGCCACTGAAGAACCACTCCCCATCGGCTTAAAACAAGACATTAAAAAAGGTTATGCTCAGATTCTGTGTACTGTGGACGACGCACCGCAATACTTTGATATTGAGATCCTAAATGTCCATCTGAATCATGATAATGTGAACCGTGGCATTGAACTTAGAGTAACCGATGCTGAACTTTTAGATACTACAGGCGGTATCATACAGGGTATGAGCGGTGCACCTATCATACAAAATGGCAAAATCATAGGCGCTGTTACCCATGTACTGGTTCAGGACAGCACCAGAGGATATGGGATTTTTATTGAGAATATGCTAGAAGAATAGTAGAAAAAGATATGGTTATGCACCCCTGTATTCGTTTCAGAGGCGCACTCTTATTCTACAGAAAGCTTTAGAAATGGATTCTCAAAGGCTGCCTCTTCCAACACCTCTATGATCCGTTCCCCATAAGTACCTTCAAGACATGCCTCTTTTTCATATTGCAATACAATATCACACTCCCGCACTTCCAGAAGGCAGTCATACAGAGCATCCAGATTACGCCCATAATACTCCGGAAAATTCATGATTTCTTCCAGGTATTCATGGGCACTTCTGCGCTCTGTCAATCTCCTACAATCAAGAAAGATTTGTCTGTTCACCATATCACCTCATAATTCTCCATCACAATTACTTCATCAAAGGATTCGTAATGGTCTTCCGTATAAAAATACAAGCCATCGCTGGAAAAAACCAATCGCTTGGCACCTCGGCTTTTCTCTCCGTCAGTGTCGATATCACATTCTGTGTAAGTTCTGCCCTTCTCCTTGGGCAACAGCCCCTCACGATTACCGAAGGTGTCACCGCCAATGGCAGCGCCTTCTTTATACATTTCTACGGAACCACCCTCCCAGCCAAGCTCTCTGGCTTCTTCCTTGGTCATATAATTATCAGGTAATTCCTCATAGAGATACAAATATAGTACTACATTCTCCAAGTCATAGTAACTATTGCCCTCAATCGGAAGTTCAGAGGGCAAAGAATGCACTTCTACTCTCTTTTCAGGCTCCGGCTTACTCTCATAATACGACGGTTCTTCCAGAATCACCATGCTGCAAGCAGTCTGCAACACCAACATGATGGACGCCAGAAGCAGCCCTAAACATTTCTTATTCCTGTTTTTCATGTCATGAACCTCCCACTTTTCGACCCTTATGTCCGGCTGCCTGCTCTTTCATCTCTTTGGCATTGGTAAGGGCAGCTTCTGTCAAAGTATCACTGCCAAGAAGTCTTGCCAGCTCCTTCAGGCTCTCTTCTTCATCTGTTCTACGAATATCTGTCAAAGTAGTCTCGTCCGTACTGCTCTTCTCGATTACAAAATGCACATCCGCCATAGCTGCAATCTGGGGTAAATGTGTGATACAGATTACCTGATGTTCGCTTGCTGCCACATCCAGCTGTTCCGATACTTTCCAGGCAGTACGTCCACTGATACCGGTATCAATCTCATCAAAAATCAAAGTGTCGATAGAATCACGGCCTGCCAGCACAGTCTTGATGGCTAGCATCACCCTGGAAAGCTCACCTCCGCTGGCCACCTGTGCCAAAGGTTTCAGTGGTTCTCCAGGGTTGGTGGATATCAGAAATTCCACATCATCATATCCCAAAGCCGTTATGGTCTGCTCCGGCCAAACAACAATTTCAAATTCCACACTAAAAAAATTCAGGTTGACCAATGCTTCCTTAAGACGTATGGTCAGTTCTGTGGCACTGTGCCTGCGGATCAGGGATACCTCCTCACAAGCGGATGCAAGAAGGGTTTCTTTTTGCTTCAGTTCACGCTTCAGGGATTCCATATAGGCATCATAATCTGCCAATTTCTCCAGTTTCTCTTTGCGTGCTTCACCATATGCCACCACGGCTTCTATGGTTTTGCCGTACTTTCCCTTCAAATGATTGATGGTATTGAGTCGCTCCTCCACTGTTGCGAAATCTTCCTCATCAAACTCCATATCGCTCAGATATTCTGCCACATCATGATTATAGTCAGCCAGCAAGTTATCAATTTCATTCAGCTGCTCTTCTAACTTTGCCAGTGTATCATCGTACATGGTCACACTGCTAAGAGCCCGAAGCGCTCTGCTCAGAGCACTGCCCGCTCCGTTCTGACCATCTGTACCTGTATACTCATAACTCTCCGCCAGGCTCTCCGTAATCTTCTTACTGTTCACCATACGGCGGTAGCGTTGCTCCAGTTCCTCATCCTCACCGGGCACAAGCCTGGCACCTTCAATCTCCTGATATTCATATTCTGCCAATGCCTGTTCTCTGGCCTTGGCTTCTTCATCCATGGATTCCTCTTCTATCTGAGCTTTTAGCTGTCGGCATTCCTGATACAGTGTCCCAACCTTCTTCAAAGGTTCTTTAAAAGGTTCTCCACAATAATCATCCAGTATCTCCATGTGCTTTTTTTTGTGAAGTAAAGATTGATGCTCATGCTGGCCGTGAATATCGATCAGAAGCTCCGAAAGTTCTTTGATCTGCCTGGCCGTCACTGTCTCTCCGTTGATTTTACAGACACTGCGTCCCGGTTGCATCCGGCGACTGATGATTACTGTGCCATCCTCTTCCTCCGGAATGTCCAGCTCCTTCAGCTTTTTAGAAACCTTGGCATCCTCCGTGGCAAACACTAATTCAACAAGACAGGAATCTGCACCTTTTCTAAGCATATCCCTGTCAAACTTGCCCCCCAGCGCCAGGTTAACGGAACCGATCAGTACAGACTTACCTGCACCGGTCTCACCGGTCAGGATATTCAGCCCTCTGTCAAATTCCACCTCTGTCTCTTCGATCAACGCCAGATTCTTTACATGTAAACTCTGTAACATACCTCTCTCCTATGTGCCCTCTCCCACACTGCAGGCGGCTGCCCATACCGCCTTATTATGCGTTCAACTTATGAATACGCTCCATCAATTTCTTCGTATCCTCTGCGGTTCTCACTGCGATCATGATCGTGTCATCACCGGCGATACACCCCACTACTTCCGGTAATTGCAGCGCATCAATGGCAGCTGCAACCGCCATAGCCATACCGGATCCGGTCTTCATGACCAGTATATTTTGGGCCATCTCCATGGAATGATACCCTTCCCGCAGTACCCGCACATACTTATCACCGATCCGGCTGTCTCCCTGTTTTAGTGCCGCATACTTTTGCCTGCCGCTTCCCACCGCCACCTTGGACAGCTTTAACTCACGGATATCTCTGGAAACAGTGGCCTGTGTCACAGCAAAACCTGCCTCTCTCAGATAAGCTGCCAACTCCTCCTGAGTCTCCACATCACGCTGCCCGATAATCTCTATGATTTTCTTATGCCTGATTTTCTTCATACGTTCCGGCCTTCCCGCTGTATGGCATGATGATTCATCCCACTTCAGCTTTCACTCATTTTTTTATGTAACACTTCCAAAAAACTTACTTGATTCAGTAAGATAAAATCAGTGGTCTTTTCAGATCGGGCGATTCTGATGCGGTCCCCGGTCTTTACCGGTATCTTGTGACTACCGTCAAAATTCACTTCTACCAGTTGATCTTGCCCTTCTCTTCCCTCCGGAATCTCAATCTCGATCACATCCTCCGGTGATAAGATAATGCTTCTCTGATTCAAGGTATGAGGACAAATGGGAGTGATCATGATCAGCCTCGCCTTAGGCTCCACGATAGGTCCCCCGGCAGACAGGTTGTATCCTGTGGAACCGGTAGGTGTTGTGATGATCACACCATCTGCATTATAATTATTCAAAAACTGTCCATTCACAAAAATATTGAACTTAATAATCTGCAAAGAACCACTTCTGGATATGACGATATCATTTAACGCCCAGTCCTCTACTTTCTCATCACCACACAACACACTGCCATGCAACATCATGCGGCTCTCTATACTGAAGCGATTCTCCATCAGACGATCCAGAGACTCCTCCAGACAGGACAACTCAATCTCTGTCATATAACCCAAGTTTCCCAGATTCACACCGATCAACGGGATGTTACGCTTTTTTACATCCCAGGCAGCCTGTAGCATGGTACCGTCACCACCAAGTACGATCATGCAGTCTGCTTCCTCTGGCAACACAAAATCATCCGGTTCTTCTCTCAGTTCCTTTGCCCGAACAATACAACGCTTTCCATGCATCATAAGATAATCTTTGATGCGGCCTGTCACTGCCAAATCCTTATCTTTATGCAGATTTGTATAAATCACAAAATATTCCATCGATTGCCTCATTTTTCGCGAAATTTTATTTTTCTGCCGTTTCCGGCTTATCCAGTGTGCCATGAGCCCTGTCTACAATGTCACTGATAAGCTTGTCCCAGTTCTGATTCCAAGACTCACCGCTTCTTTCCAGTGTCAATTGCTCCAGATTCTGTTCTGCATTTGTCTCTGTCCACTCTGCCACCAAAGCCGCACGTAAATCATTTTTGCGAATATGCAACAGATACTCAATATTGCCTTCTGGACCCTTTATAGGGGAATATTCCAGATCAAGAGCATCAAAACCGATACTATGTGCAAAATCAATGATCTTATGCACTACCTCTTCATGAACTGACCGTTCTCTGACTACGCCTTTTTTGCCTACCTTTTCCCTGCCTGCCTCAAACTGTGGCTTGATCAGGCACACCATTTCACCCTGATGCTTTAACAGATTTCTGGCTGGGATCAATATCTTGGTCAAAGAAATAAAAGACACATCCACACTGGCAAAATTAAGGTCATCCTGAATATCCTCTCTGGTCAGATACCGGAAGTTGGTCTTCTCCATACAGACCACCCGCTCATCATTTCGAAGCTTCCAAGCCAATTGCCCATGCCCCACATCTACCGAATACACTTTAGCTGCTCCATTTTGCAGCATACAATCTGTAAATCCTCCGGTGGAAGCGCCGATATCCATACATACTGCACCTTCTAAGCCAATCTGCCAACTGTCCATGGCTTTCTCAAGTTTCAAGCCTCCACGGCTCACATATTTCAGAGAACTTCCCCGTACCTCCAGTTGTATCTTACTCACATCAAAACTGCTTCCGGCTTTATCTTCCTTCTGTCCATTCACATACACATTACCGGACATAATAATGGCTTTTGCCTTTTCCCTGGAAGGGGCATAGCCCTGATCTACCAGGATCACATCCAAACGTTCTTTCATAATTCCTCTTTCTCAAGCCTCTTCCTAACGGCCAGAATCTTCTGTACCACACTCTCTGCATCAATACCGATTTCTTTCTTAAGAAGCTCTACATTGCCATGTTCCACATATTCATCCGGTATGGAGACATTCAGATATTGATTGTTGCAGCCACCTGCTTTCATACATTCCAATACCTTCTCCCCATAACCGCCACAAGAGACATTTTCTTCCATGGTCACGATCAAATCGTGATCCTTGCAAGCCTCAAGTACTGCCTGTGTATCTATGGGTTTCACGAATCTGGCATTGACCAGACTCACATGAAAACCTGCTTCTTTTAACATTTCACGCGCCTTTAGGGCCTCTTTCACCATACTGCCCACTGCAAACAGGGCAATATCCTTCTCCCTATAGATCCACTCAGCCTTTCCAAGCTCGATAGGCTCTCTGTAATCTTTCAGACCATCATATGCTGTCCCTCTGGGATATCTGATGGCAATGGGTGCACCAAAATCAATGGCAAATTTCATCATATCCGACAATTCCCATTTATTCTTGGGTGCAAGCACATGCATATGAGGAATCCCTGTCAGATAGGAAAAATCAAAAATACCCTGATGAGTCTCACCGTCGCTGCCCAC
>JAZQGM010000099.1:0-6284 GCA_045540075.1 Acetatifactor sp.
AAAACCGCAGGCATAACTGATCTGTTGAAGAGTTTGTGTTCTTTCACTCAATAATCGATGTGCCATTTGAAGTCTGTATTGAATCAGCGCATCAATAGGAGAACATCCCATATATGTATGAAAGCATCGCCCTGCCTCACTGCGGCTGATATCTGCAACTTTGGCAATATCCTCAAGTGTCACAGGCTCAGCATAATTTTCATAAATGTAGGCTAACATCTTTTGAAGGCGAATTTGATTATTGATCTGTATGCGTGTTGCTTCAGCTTTCGGCAGGTCAACAAAATTACGAGATATGAAATCAAATATACAGCTGATATTACGCTGAATAGCTAATTCATAACATGCCTTTTTCTCATTCATTTGCTTGTAAGTATCTTTGATCAAACAGTTTATCTCGCTGTGATAACTGTCACTATGTCGAAACACAACGAAAGGCAGCGAATCACATTGAGCAATAGGCTGTATGTATTTTTGATAAATGGTACTTGTTTCCGAAGCTATTAACGCGCCGGAAAATACGATATTGGGCATTGGATCGGGCCTATCACCTGACAACTGTTTTATTCCGTGCAGCATATTTCCGTTGACAAATATACTGTCTCCTGCTTCCAGTATGATGTGCTGCCCACCAATTTGGTAATCTAAAACTCCGCATTCTGCCGTTGCAATCTCAAAATCAGGATGCCAATGCAAAGGTCCCGCCCAATCGGGCAGAGTAATAAGCTCATCGTGAAAATAGGTGATTGGAAATTCTATAGCATTGTGCGGTATATATTCTCTAAATTGATGATCGAGTATTATAGGCATATATTTGACGCTCCTTAAAACTATTATAAACTAATAATAACACTAATTCGTTCCTTATTTCTACTACAATAAGGCAGTAGGACAATAATGCGAGTGATTCTCCCTGCAACATTCTTCATTATCGCACCTACAAATTCAAGTTTATCTACTTATTAACTCTTTGCCACTTCTATTTTAGCACGCTAAAGCGAATTTGAAAATAGAGCTTTTAAAAGTGTAGAAAAATAAGCTCATTCACTCATTGAACAAGTTTATTCAAATTATACCGAATTTCATTCAGACACACAAGAACAGCTGTGGGGATGGGCGTCACTTGCGTAAGATTTTTGTTGAAATCGCAGCCCGCATGGTGTATGATAGGTAGTAGTTGCAAAGGCGCGATGGCCAAAGCGAGTGGAACCGAGGATGAGGATTGCGGACAGTCCCCGCAGTTAGAAGAGGAGTAGGTATGGCATTTACACATTTGCATGTCCACACGGAGTATTCTTTGTTGGATGGGTCGAATAAGATAAAGGAATATGTGGCGCGGGTGAAGGCGCTGGGGATGGATAGTGCGGCGATCACGGACCATGGGGTGATGTATGGTGTCATTGACTTCTACAGGGCTGCAAAGGAAGCAGGGATTAAGCCGATCCTGGGCTGTGAGGTGTATGTGGCGCCCAATTCCCGGTTTGATAAGGAACTGACAGGGGGAGAGGACAGGTATTATCATCTGGTGCTTTTGGCGGAGAATAATGTGGGCTATGATAATCTGGTAAAGATCGTCAGCCGTGGATTTACAGAAGGTTATTATTATAAGCCCAGAGTAGATATGGAGGTGCTGAATCAGTACCACGAGGGCATTATTGCGCTGTCAGCCTGTCTGGCAGGGGAAGTACAAAGGTATATTTCCAAAGGGCTGATCGATGAAGCGAAGAAGGCTGCCAGAAAGTATGAAGCTTGCTTTGGGAAAGGGAATTATTTTCTGGAGCTGCAGGATCATGGAATGCCGGAGCAGAGGCAGGTGAATACGGTTCTGATGCAGATGAGCCGGGAGCTTCAGATTCCTTTGGTGGCCACCAATGATGTGCATTATACTTATGCGGAAGATGCGGATCCTCATGATATTCTGCTGTGTCTGCAGACAGGTAAGAAGCTTTCGGATGAAGACCGTATGAGGTATGAGGGCGGTCAGTATTATGTGAAGAGTGAAGAGGAGATGAAGGGGTTATTTCCCTACGCCTGGGAAGCGGTGGAGAATACCCAGAGAATCGCAGACCGGTGTCATGTGGAGATTGAGTTTGGAGTCACTAAGTTGCCTCATTATGAGGTACCGGAGGGGTATGATTCCTGGACCTATCTGAATCACCTGTGTGAAGAGGGGCTGAAGGAGCGTTATGGAGACGTGGATCAGCAGGCTGGTGATACTGGGCAGACCCTTAGAGAGCGGCTTGCTTATGAGCTTGGTGTCATAAGGGCCATGGGATATGTGGATTATTTCCTGATCGTGTGGGACTTTATTAATTATGCCAGAAAGAACGGAATTCCTGTGGGACCGGGGCGTGGTTCGGCGGCGGGAAGTATTGTATCTTATTGTTTGAAGATTACCAATATTGACCCCATTCGATATAGTCTTTTGTTTGAGCGTTTCCTAAATCCGGAGCGTGTATCCATGCCGGATATTGATATTGACTTTTGCTTTGAAAGAAGGCAGGAGGTCATTGATTATGTGGGCCGTAAGTACGGTGCTGATAAGGTGGTGCAGATCGTGACCTTCGGTACCTTGGCTGCCAAGGGTGTGATCCGGGATGTGGGCCGGGTGATGGACTTGCCTTATGCTTTTGTGGATTCCATTGCCAAGATGGTGCCCACAGAATTAAATATTACGATTGAACGGGCGCTGGAGATGAATCCGGAGATGCGTAAGCTTTATGAGACGGATGAGCAGGTACATCACTTGATCGATATGTGTAAGCGTCTGGAGGGTCTGCCCAGACATACCTCCATGCATGCGGCGGGGGTGGTGATCTGTCCCAAGGCGGCGGATGAGTTTGTGCCCCTTTCCAGAGGTTCTGATGGTTCCATTACTACGCAGTTTACCATGACTACATTGGAAGAACTGGGACTTCTGAAAATGGATTTTCTGGGGCTTCGGACGCTGACGGTAATTCATGATGCGGTGGATTTTATTGAGAAAAGTACCGGGAAGCATATTGATGTGGATCATCTGGACTATAATGATGCTAAGGTGCTTTCGTCTATCGGAACTGGTAAGACGGACGGTATCTTCCAGCTGGAAAGTGGCGGTATGAAGAACTTTATGAAGGAGCTTCGCCCACAGAATCTGGAGGATATTATTGCGGGAATCTCCCTGTATCGTCCGGGCCCCATGGATTTCATCCCTAAGTATATTAAGGGAAAAAATTCAGGGGAAGAGGTAACCTACTCTTGTCCTCAATTGGTGCCCATCTTAGAGCCTACCTATGGATGTATCGTGTATCAGGAGCAGGTAATGCAGATTGTGCGTGATCTGGGTGGTTATACTCTGGGGAGAAGTGACCTGGTGCGCCGTGCCATGAGTAAGAAGAAGCAATCCGTGATGGAGAAGGAGCGGGCTAACTTTGTGTATGGTAACCCGGAAGAAGGGGTTCCCGGTTGTGTGTCCAACGGGATCAGTGAGGCTGTGGCCGGCAAAATTTATGAAGAAATGATGGATTTTGCCAAGTATGCCTTTAATAAGTCTCATGCGGCCTGTTATGCAGTGGTAGCATATCAGACGGCATGGCTGAAATATTATTATCCCGTGGAATTTATGGCTGCCCTGATGACATCGGTAATCGATAATCCCAAGAAAGTATCAGAATACATTCTGACCTGTAGGAATATGGGGATCACTTTGTTGCCGCCGGATATCAATGAAGGGGAAGCAGGCTTTTCCGTGTCCGGGAATTGTATCCGCTATGCGTTGACAGCCATTAAGAGCGTGGGACGTCCGGTAATCGACAGTATCGTGACAGAGCGCCGGGAAAGAGGTCCTTTCACCAATCTGAAGGACTTTATTACCAGAATGGCAGACAAGGATGTGAATAAGAAGGCGGTGGAGAATTTCATCAAAGCGGGAGCTCTTGACAGCCTGGGCGGCACCAGGAAGCAGTTTATGAGCATCTATGTGCAGATTATGGATCGTATCGTAAAGGATAAGAAAAATAATCTGGCAGGTCAATTGACATTATTTGACATTGCCTCAGAAGAAGATAAAGAGGAATTTGATATTAAAATGCCCAATGTGGGAGAATATAATAAGGAAATGCTCCTTGGTTTTGAAAAGGAAGTGCTGGGAATCTACGTAAGCGGACATCCTATGGAAGAATATCAGCAGCTGTGGGAACGATGGAAAAGTAACTCCACCACAGATTTTATGCTGGATGAAGACAGTGGCAAAGCCATTGTAGAAGACCAATCCAATGTGATCATCGGTGGTATGATCGCAGATAAGACCATTAAGTATACCAGAAATGACAAGGTCATGGCTTTTCTGACCATTGAAGATCTGGTGGGCAGTGTGGAAGTGGTGGTATTTCCTAAGGATTATGAGAAATATGCAGCCCTTTTGTTGGAAGATGCCATGATATTTGTGCGAGGCAGGGCTTCTTTGGAAGAAGATAAGGATGGCAAAGTGATCTGTGAGCAGATTGTCAGCTTTGATGAAGCAGCTCAGGGCGGATACCCATTCCGGCGCAGATACGAAGGTGGCCGTGGTGGCTACGGAAGTGGCGGCAGTGGTCGTGAAGATGCCCGCAGTGTTTATGGCACCGACCAAGCCGGTAATGGTGGAAAGCTGCCTCAAGGTGTGTGGATTCAGTTCCCTGATGTGGAGAGTTACCATGTAGCTGAGAAGAAACTATTGGAGGCTATAGCCGATTCAGACGGTTCTGACAACGTGGTAATCTTTATCAAGAACCCCAAATCTTGGAAAGCATTACCACCAAACTTGAACGTAAGGGCAGACGAACAGCTGGCACAACGACTATTTTCCATTTTTGGGAAAGAAAATGTTAAATTTCTAACAAAACCTATTGAAAATCGTCAAAAAATGGATTAAAATATAAGCTTAAGGAGTAAAAGACATATAGGTGACAAAACAGGTTACTATAGGAGGTAACAGTATGGCAAAAGAGCTGAAAACAATTGGCGTATTGACAAGTGGAGGAGATGCGCCCGGCATGAATGCAGCCATTCGCGCGGTGGTGAGAACTGCCCTTGCAAGGGGGTTGAAGGTAAAAGGTATTAGGAAAGGTTATATGGGCCTTTTGAATGAAGAAATCATAGATATGGAACCACGTAGTGTGTCTGAAATCATTCAGAAAGGCGGCACCATTCTCGGTACTGCCAGATGTAATGAGTTTAAGACCAAGGAAGGACAGCAACAGGGAGCTGACATCTGCCGGAAGCACGGAATCGACGGAATTGTGGTCATCGGTGGTGACGGTTCTTATCGTGGCGCGCAGGCGTTGTCCAGATTGGGCATCAATACCATCGGGCTTCCCGGAACCATAGACTTGGATATTGCATGTACAGATTATACCATCGGTTTTGACACGGCTGTGAACACTGCCATGCAGGCCATTGATAAGGTAAAGGATACTTCTTCTTCCCATGAGCGTTGCAGTATCATCGAGGTAATGGGAAGAAATGCAGGATATATTGCACTTTGGTGCGGTGTGGCCAACGGCGCAGAAGATATTCTGATTCCGGAAAAGTATGATTTTAATGAACAGAGTATTATCAACAATATTATTGCCAACAGAAGACGGGGTAAGACTCATCATATTATCATCAATGCAGAAGGAATCGGTCATTCTACCTCTATGGCCAGAAGAATCGAAGCGGCAACCGGTATAGAGACCCGTGCCACCATTTTAGGACACATGCAGCGAGGCGGTAATCCTACCTGTAAGGATCGTTATTATGCTTCGATCATGGGTGCCTATGCTGTGGATATTCTGCTGAAAGGCAAGACCAATCGAGTGGTAGCCCGTCAGCACGGACAGTTTGTGGACTTTGATATTGAAGAGGCTCTGAACATGCACAAGGATATTAATGAATATGAGTGGGAAGTGGCACACTTATTGTAACAGTTTGGACGGAGAGTAACGAAGGCCGCGGCCGGCGCAGCGAGCTGTGGGCGAATGACGCGGCTGAACGTCACTGGTGGGTGTTACTACGAGCAGGCTGCAGTGTTGCCACATAGAGGCAGCATTGCAGCCTTTCTTGCAATTTGGCGGAAAGGAGAGGCTTATGATTACCAGCACATCTAATCAGAAGGTACGGCAAGTGGTACAGTGGCAGACGAAAGCAAAGGAACGTAAGAAAAATGACATTTTTCTTGCAGAAGGATTTAAAATGTTAGAGGAAGCTCCGGCAGAATGGATCCGGGAGATTTATTTGTCTGTGGATTGCCTAAGTCGGATCGTAGCCATGTCGTTCTGTGAGCC
>JAZQGM010000100.1:0-6825 GCA_045540075.1 Acetatifactor sp.
ATCAGAATAACTCCTTTCTTGGTGGATGGTTTATAGTTTCTAGTCAACTCTATTATACCACAAACCAGTGAGGAGTTGTTTTATTTTAGCAAAGAAAAAAGCCTTAAAAATCAAGGCTTGCGGCGTTTCGCAAACGCCTATATTCAGGATATTATGAGAGGAGGCATTAAAAACGATGATCCACGCATACCAAGAAATATATCTGAGTAAGGCGCAGTCGGTACTGGGTGATGCCTTCGATTACGCAGTCAATACTTGTGGTATTTCCGGAAATGATTTTGTGAAACTGTTTATCGCAAGTTCTGTAAGCAAGCGAATGGAAAATGGGGAGCCTGCTTATCTTTCAGGTAAAAGTGGCATTGAAATCGTCCGGGAGATCGTTGCAGAAACCAAAGGGCAGGAAATTCAAATAGAAGCGCAGGACCGTTTTGGACGTTCAAAGGAATACTGGATTGGATGGGCTGTTGCCTATTATCAGTGGTATTCCGGCAGAAAGTACCGTGACATTTTTAAGGTTATTCCTTTTGAGGATTTGCAAAAGATGTACTATACACTCCATGAAGCGGATATCACAAAGTTTGTTGACATTGTGGATTCGAAAATAAAGGAGTATTTTCCGGAGACTAATTTGAAGCGTATTCGTACAGCATATGGCTTTACGCAAGCAGAGTTAGCGGAACGTTCCGGTGTCAGCCTTCGTTCAATTCAGATGTATGAACAGAGAAATAAAAACATCAATAAAGCAAGTGCGGATACAATGTATCGATTTGCAAAGGCTTTAGGTTGCACAATGGAAGATTTGATTGAAAGATAAATAAAATTCTCCCATTTCGGAATGGTGTTTCTGTTTGGGGAATTAGAATTTTGCGGAGAGATTACGATATGAAAAAGTGGATAAGTAATTATAATCTTGAAATCATGACAGCTATATTAGCAATTGTGTTTTGTGTGAGCCTTTTCTTTTGGGATGGTTTAACTATTGCGGGGAAGGCATTGCTTGGATTTATGGTATTATATGTCTTGCATGAGTGGGAAGAGTCAAAATTACCGGGTGGATTTTATGATCTGTTTTTTGGTGGATTTGGAGTTGAAATCAAGGTAAGTGAAGCCAGAATGCATCTGCCGGTTGCGATATATATTTTGATTATGTTGTTTGTACCTTTTGCACTGCAGAATATAACATTCCTTGTCTTGATTCCTTTAGGACTTGGACTCTTTGAGGGAGTTATTCATGTTGCAGGTATTAAAATACATAAGTTAAAGAAACCATATACACCGGGAATGATTACAGGTATCATAATGTTTGGGTATTCAATTTTTATAATTGTCCAAATCAACAATGTTGGCGGTTTACCTGTTTGGCAGTGGATTGTTGGTTTTATACTTGCATTACTAGGATTTGTAGTTATGGAACAGTTTTTCTTAAAAACAGTTGGTCTTACATTTGTTGATTTTAGAAAAATGGCTATGGCTCGTGTTTTGGGGAATAGAAAGTAAGAAGCCATAAGAATTTGAATTTGACGAAGGGTTGTACCACAATGGATAACAAAGCATTTATTAAATACATATCAGCATTATTGCTGTTTGGTCTTAATGGAATAGTGGCAAGTCATATACCGCTAAACAGTTATGAGATAGTGTTTTTACGAACACTAATAGGCAGTGTTCTTTTGATTGCCTTGTTTTTAATTGGTAAAGGTAAATTTCACATTACGGCATATAAGAAAGATACCCTTTTCATTGTTTTGTCTGGTATTGCAATGGGAACAAGCTGGATGTTCCTTTACGAAGCATATCAACAAATAGGTGTGAGTTTATCATCATTGCTCTATTATTGTGGACCTGTAATTGTGATGATATTATCGCCGATTATCTTCCGTGAAAAACTAACAGCTCCTAAACTGTTAGGGTTTGCAACTGTGCTTGTTGGAATCTTCCTTGTAAATGGAAATGCGGTTGGTAGTAGCGATCCTTGGGGATTGTTTTGCGGTGCGATGTCGGCTGTAATGTATTTCTTTATGGTAACGCTCAACAAGCAATCGAAGAACATCAGCGGAATGGAAAACTCTGTCATACAACTTGTGGTAAGTTTCTTGACCGTTGCGGTATTTACGGGCATAAAACAAGGTTTTGTCCTTGATGTTCCCACAAGTGCTTGGGGTTGGATATTTGTGCTTGGTATTCTTAATACCGGCATCGGTTGTTATTTGTATTTTTCACCACTCGCCAAACTCACTGTTCAAACAGTAGCGGTATGTGGTTACTTAGAACCGTTGTCAGCGGTTGTTTTCGCGGCTTTATTGCTTGGTGAAAAAATGACCACAATGCAAATCGTTGGGGCGGTTTGTATCATCGGCGGTGCAATGATTGGTGAACTGATAAAACCAAAGAGAGCATAAAACTTCAGGTTTACGGAGCAATAAATTCTAACTAGATAAAGTGGTTATGCAACAAACACACAATTCCGAAAGGAAGAAAAAATATGGGATCATAAGCATCTATCAGAAAATTAGTGGTAGGTGCTTTTCTTATGTCCAGTTTTTGAAGGAGAGTGATGATTATGGGAATTTTAAATGGAATTTTTAAATCAAGGGATAAGCCACAAAACGCTACATCTGGCAGTGCATACCGATTCTTTATCGGTGGAAGTTCCAGTGGAAAGAATGTCAACGAGCGTTCTGCCATGCAGATGACAGCGGTGTATTCCTGTGTGCGTATTCTTTCAGAGGCGGTAGCGAGCCTTCCGCTTCATGTTTACAAATACAACGGAGATGGTGGTAAGGAGAAAGCGGTAAAACATCCGCTTTATTTTTTGCTCCATGATGAGCCGAATCCGGAGATGACTTCCTTTGTGTTCAGGGAGACGTTGATGACGCATTTGCTGTTATGGGGGAATGCGTATGCGCAGATTATTCGTAATGGCAAGGGTGAGATTATTGCATTGTACCCTCTGATGCCTAACCGAATGACGGTGGACAGGGATGATAAAGGGAAGCTTTATTATCAGTACAATGTCAGCAAGGATGATGCACCGACCCTGAAAGGAAGTATGGTGAATTTGAAGCCTTCGGAGGTGTTGCATATTCCGGGGTTAGGGTTTGATGGATTGGTTGGGTATTCGCCGATTGCGATGGCGAAGAATGCCATTGGTATGGCGATTGCTTGTGAGGAGTATGGGGCAAAGTTTTTTGCCAATGGTGCGGCACCCAGCGGTGTGCTGGAGCATCCGGGGACGATTAAGGATCCGGCCAGGTTAAGGGAGAGTTGGACGGCTACGTTTGGTGGAAGTTCCAATGCCAATAAGGTGGCGGTTCTGGAAGAGGGGATGAAGTATACACCGATTTCTATTAGTCCGGAGCAGGCACAGTTTTTGGAAACAAGAAAATTTCAGATTAATGAGATTGCTCGAATTTTCCGGGTTCCGCCGCATATGGTAGGGGATTTGGAGAAGTCGAGCTTTTCTAATATTGAGCAGCAGTCTTTGGAGTTTGTGAAGTATACTTTGGATCCCTGGGTGGCCAGGTGGGAGCAGGCGATTGTCCGTTCTTTGCTTTCGGCGGATGAGAAGGCGCATTATTTTGTCAAGTTCAATGTGGATGGGCTGCTCCGTGGCGATTATCAGAGCCGTATGAATGGGTATGCCATCGGCAGACAGAATGGCTGGATGAGTGCCAACGATATCAGGGAACTTGAAAATCTGGATCGTATTCCGGAAGAGGAAGGTGGAGATTTGTACCTGATCAATGGAAATATGACCAAGTTGAAGGACGCAGGAATATTTGCGGGAAAGGAGAATGTACCGAATGAGGAAGTTTTGGAAGTGGAAGAACCAGAAGGTTCTGAATCAGGAGATGCAGACGGAAGTGGTGGAGAGAACGCTGTTCCTAAACGGCACCATCGCAGAGGATAGTTGGTTTGATGATGATGTGACGCCGCAGATGTTCAAGGAAGAATTGATGGACGGAAGTGGAGATATCACGGTCTGGATCAATTCGCCTGGTGGAGACTGTGTGGCTGCTGCCCAGATTTACAACATGCTCCGTGAGTATGATGGCAAGGTCACAGTGAAGATTGATGGAATTGCGGCATCTGCGGCGTCGGTTATTGCGATGGCTGGGGATGTAGTGCTCATGTCTCCGGTATCTATGATGATGATTCACAATCCGATGACCATTGCTTTTGGGGATTCGGGGGAGATGCAGAAGGCTATTGATATGCTTTCCAGTGTGAAGGATTCCATTATCAATGCTTATGAGTTGAAAACCGGATTGTCAAGGACAAAACTGGCACATTTGATGGACGCTGAAACCTGGATGGATGCAGGGAAGGCAGTGGAACTTGGTTTTGCAGATGGCATCATTAAACGAGGCGATGGTGTGGAGGATCAGGAAATGCCACAGGTAAGTATGCTGTATTCTAAGATGGCTGTGACCAATTCGCTTATGGATAAGGTTGCAGAAAAGTGTAGGATTCAGCAGGATGGGTTGGCCGAAGTGAGCGGTCAGAAGAAAGACGCAAGTGGAGATGCGGCTGCAGGAGCAAACAAAGGGTCCAACGAAGAAAAAATCAATGATACAAACAAAGTCAAAGCCGATTCGCTGATGAGTCGGCTTAATTTATTGAAAAATTGGAGGTAATCGATTATGACTATTTTAGAACTGAGAGAAAAGAGAAACAAAGCGTGGGAAGCTGCTAAGGCTTTCGTGGAAACAAAACGTGATAAGGATGGTCTGTTATCCGCTGAGGATGCAGCGACTTATGCAGAGATGGAGCAAAAGGTACAGAACTATACTGCTGAGATTGCACGTATGGAAGAGATGGAGGCTATGGAAGCAGAATTAAGTAAGCCTGTGAATACTCCTCTTACCGGTAAGCCTATGAACGGTGCCGGCGGTCAGGAGAAAAAGACTGGTCGTGCTTCCAACGAATATAAGGAAGCAATGCTTCATGCAATCCGCAACAATTTCCGTAATATCAGAAACGTGCTTTCTGAGGGTATTGATACCGATGGTGGTTATCTCGTACCGGAAGAGTACGATTCCAGATTGATCGAAGGTTTGGAAGAGGAAAATATCTTCCGTAGACTTGGTACAACTATTACAACCAGTGGTGAACGCAAGATTAACATTGCCGGAGCAAAACCTGCGGCTGCTTGGATTGATGAAGGTGAAGAGCTTACTTTTGGTGACGCTAAATTCAGCCAGATCAATCTTGATGCACATAAGCTTCATGTGGCAGTAAAAGTTACAGAAGAGTTGCTTTATGATAATGCATTTGGCTTAGAGAATTACTTAATCCGTCAGTTCTCCAGAGCATTGGCAAATGCAGAAGAGGATGCTTTCCTCAATGGTGACGGTACCGGTAAGCCTCTTGGTATTTTTGCAGAAGAGGGCGGTGGAGAGATTGGTGTAACTGCTGCAAGTGCAACCGAGATTACAGCAGATGAAATCATCAATCTTGTGTATGCGTTAAAGCGTCCTTACCGCAAGAAAGCGAAGTTCATTATGAATGATGCGACCATTGCGGCACTTCGCAAGCTCAAAGATGAAAACGGTCAGTATTTATGGCAGCCTTCTTTACAGGCTGGGGAACCGGACAGACTCTTTGGCTATGAAGTAATGACTTCTGCATATGTTCCTACCATTGCTGCAGGTAAGCCTGTTATCGCCTTTGGAGATTTTAGCTACTACAACATTGGAGACCGTGGAGTTCGTTCTTTCGCAGAACTTAAGGAACTCTTTGCCGGAAATGGTATGGTCGGCTTTGTTGCAAAGGAACGTGTGGATGGTAAGTTAGTGCTTGCCGAAGCAGTTCAGGTGCTTAAGATGGGTGCCTAAGATGAATGTTTAAGAAATTAGTGGTTTGTGAATGCAGCGGTGTCGATTTTGGGATTGGCACTGCTGCAGAACGTGAGGCTGGTTCATTAAGTGAGACAAAGGATGATTCGGAGGTGGTAACGTGGTAGTGACGTTGGAAGAAATGAAGACATATCTTCGTGTGGATTTTGAGGATGATGATGTGCTCCTGGCATCTTTTATTTCGGCGGCAGAAAAGCTTTGCATGGATGTGGCCCGGTGTGAGGATGCTGAGGCGTTTGCTCAGGAGAAAAATGCGAAGATTGCGGTGATGTATGCGGTGGCCTATTGGTATGAGCATAGGGAAGAGGCGGATCATCAGGAGCTTACGTTATCCCTTCGGGCGTTGTTGTTTGGGATCCGGAAGGAGGCGTTCTAATGGATATTGCGGCGATGAATGCAAAGATTACTTTTCAGAAGTGTGATGTGGTGGCGGACCGGATAGGGAACCGGAAGAGGGTGTGGACGGATTATCATTCCTGTTTTGCCACCATTAGTGATTCGGTGGGAAGGAGTTCTGTGGAAAGCGGAGTTGCAGGGATGACCACGGAGCATGCGGAGGTTGGTTTTACGGTGCGGTTTTGTAAGAAGACTATGGCGGTGGATACTACCGGATTTCGGATTCTTTGGAATGGCGGTGTTTACAACATCAGGAAGGTGGATCATTTGAATCTGAAGAAACATGCTTTGAAGTTTCGGTGTGAGAAGGAGAGGCAGTGATGGCGCGGAATATTTCTATCGGAGATTTGGCAGATATGGTGAAGGATGGGCTGAATGAGTATGCCAGGCTTGCAACGGAGGATATGAAGGAAGCGGTCCGCAGTGCCGGAAAAACGGTTCGTAAGGAGATCAAGGGGAATGCACCGAAGGATACCGGGGAGTATGGGAAGAGCTGGCGTGTGAAAAAGGTGCGGGAGACTTCCCAGACTTTGGCGGTGGTGGTGCATTCCAGGAACCGGTATCAGCTGGC
>JAZQGM010000101.1:0-2562 GCA_045540075.1 Acetatifactor sp.
AGGCTCCCAGACTTGCCATGACTGCTTCTACACCGGCCACCACCACTTCAATGCCCAGTTCAGCCTTCAATCTCTCTGCAATCTTCTGCATGGGAAGCTGTTGGGTTCTGACCATTGCAGCCACACCTACTGCTTTCTCCAGACAGGTCTCTCCAGCCAAAGCTCCCGATATCAGCACCGGTGCCATAGTATCCACGGCCAGAATGTCTGTAATGTGTACTTCTTCCGTAGTACCATTCAGCTCTTTCATGCTGCTTCTGATCTTGGCAAACATATTGCCGATATTGGTATTTGGCTGACCCATCACATCTGTGATAGCACCCGCACCGGACACTGCCTTCATGATCTTCTCAGCACCTTCATCTATATTGATAGAACTTTTTATCTCTGCAATAAAAGTAATCTCACCGGCAGGAAGCACATTCTCCTGCACATTACCACCTGGTGTCTTCAGCACCACTGCGCTTCTCTTGCCGATCAAGCTCTTGGCAATAGGTGTGATCACCCTTGTCTCTTCTGCATTTAATTTTAATAATGTAGCAATACCGTAAGGATTGGAAAGCATCCGAATCGTCTGACCCGGCGGAGCCACTTCAATGGCTGCCAACACGCCTCCCGGCAACTTGTCAATCCTTGCCACCTCATCAATGATGGGAATCTTCTTCTTTAGACGATTCTCCACCAGCACCGCTTCGTCTGCCTGTAGGATAATGCCCACAATATCAATATCCTGGGCAATACGGTTTACGATCTCTGCGATAGCTTCATAAGGATACTCCTTGGGCACAGCCAGAATATAAGATTTGCCCGGCACCGTCCTTCTCTCTTCCCCAAAACGCAGAATCTCTCCTACTGCCTGACCTACACCGGCAGGGGTAGAAGGATTATGACCGATCATAGAAGAATCCGTGATGATCGTCTCTGTCAAGGTCTCCATGGCGGTATCACCGATGACCGGGGCTGCTTCATTGAGACGGATCAGGGACAGATCACTGACTTCCCTGCCAATCTTACTCATAGCCCCCTTTAAAGCTGATTTAATTGCATGAATATTAGCAACCGTACCTTTCGTTCCGGTTGTAGGGCATGAAGTGCTGGAAAGAAAGCGCACGCTGCTGCCTGCGCTTATTTCACCGATACACACTTCCGTTGTTGAATTGCCGATATCTACTCCTGCAATATACCTCAAAGTAAAACGCCTCTTTTCTCGTACACTTCCACAGCTTCCATTACAAGCCTTGCACAATTCTTGGCATTGTATTTCTCGATCAGCTCCTGTGCCATCATCACCAGCTCCAGCTTGGTGGAACGGTTGGGGCGAAGCTTATCATACATTTTCAAAATTACATCATCGGGCACATCCACAAGCTCTGCTGCCCGCTCAAAATTCTTCTCCATAGGATCATTGCCGCATTCTCTGGCTACCTGTCCCTGGGCCTTCAATGTCTCCTTGGAAATCTTGATATCATCGGAAGAGATATGCCCTTTCATCACTTCATCCAGGGTGATATCTGTCAATTTCTTACCTGTCTTAGACTTGATACTGTCTTTTTCATATTCACCTAATGGGTATCTCATTTATCTGCCCTCCCATTCAATCGCGCCAACTTTCGGATCCAGCTGCTCTGTCTCTGCAATGTGCATCAATGCTGCCTTAACCTGATATTTGGGCCTGCACATAGGATCATTGGTACAGGGAACAGGCACTACCTGCTCTCCCTTCACATACTTCGCAGCATTCTTACCGATCTGGCGGTAAGTCTCCAGCGTCATCAACGGCGCCTGAGGGAACAATTCCAGATTGGAAAGAGGATACAAGTCTCTCTGATGGATGACCGTAGTACCCTTGGACTGAATACCTACACCGATACCGGATCCGGAAAGCTTAGCAGCCTCCAGTGCCATAAAGCACACATCTGAAGTATCCAGGATTTTTACCACTCTGGCATTCATACCCTCTTCTTCGATACCGGCCTTCACATTACGTAGTACCTCATCCAGAGGAATGTCACAAATGGTACGCTTAATCTCTTTCTGGAAAGCAGCTCCTACACCGATCACGATCTCCTTCGGATCCGTTCCCTTCTTTGCCTTGGGATAACTGCTGTAATCTGACTTCTGCTCATTGATACGGTCACGGCCTGCCATGGAAGGCACTTCGCCGGAAGCTTTCACCCCATTCTCAGCCTTGGTCATATTGTTAACAGCTTTTGCCACACTGGCACTGTCCATCTGACCTACCTGTTTAATGACCTCATCTATAATCTGTTTTACAAGAGTTTCACTTATCTGCATGGCCCGTCCTCCTAAATATCCTTGGGATTAATAATATGAGGAATCTTCTTGATCTCTTCCCAGCGCTCCCCTTCTACGCGGTATCCCGTGCCGGGGCCCATATAGTCGTTGGGTGTGTTCACTGCGGATAGCACCTGGAAGTTCTTATCCAGGATCGCAGATGTCTGCATATAGTCACCTGCCACTCTCTGCTTCAGCATGCTAAGCACATTCTCTGCCACATCCTTGTAACCTGCCTCTGCCAGCGCCTTCACCACATCTACACCT
>JAZQGM010000102.1:0-4088 GCA_045540075.1 Acetatifactor sp.
GGCTGTATGCCTGATAACCATATATGGACAGAAGCGGAAACAAGCTGATCAATTGAAGACATTGTCTCAGTACATTGGGAAGAGAAGTGTCATCTGCCCTGTCATCATAAGAATAGAGTGTGAGCACACTTCTGGCCAGCGTATTCATCATGTCCTTGCTGGGAGCTTTCAGGATAATATCCCGCACGAAACTGGTAGGAAGGGTACGGTAAAATGCAAGAAGCTTCTTAAAATCAGCCAACTCTTTCTCATCAGGAAGCTCACCAAACAGAAGAAGATAAGTCACTTCCTCAAAGCCAAAACGATCATCCGCAGTAAAACCTTCTACCAGGTCTTTTACTTCATAGCCTCTATAAAACAATCTGCCTTCACAGGGGACACTGACACCATCCACGACCTGGCTGGCACGAACGTCAGAAATATGGGTTAACCCTGCTAATACGCCTTTGCCGTTTAAGTCACGTAAACCACGCTTTACATCATATTTTGTAAAAAGTGCAGAATCTATGACACCTACATCCTCGGACATCTTGGCAAGTCTAATGATTTCGGGTGTAATTTCGGAATAAATATTTTGATTCATTCTCGCAGCTCCTTTCTGTAAATAATATATGTTATGTAAATAATACGACTATCATAACATGAAAGAGGTAGTTTTAGCAAGTAAAAATTACTTATATGGATTGCTTTTTAAAGAGGATGGTATTAGAATAATAAATAGGATATTTCCAAGAAAATGGAGGATAAGATGACAGTAAAAGAGATGTTAAATCATGTGGATCATACCCAGTTAAAAGCTTTTGCAACTTGGGAAGATATTGTGAAATTGTGTGAGGAGGCAATTACGTATCAAACAGCCAGCGTATGTGTGCCTCCGGCATATATTAAGCGGATTCATGATACTTATGGTGACAAGGTAAATATCTGTACCGTAGTAGGTTTTCCACTGGGTTACAGCGTAACAGAAGCTAAGATCGCAGAGGTGGAGAAGGCCCTTGCAGATGGCTGTAACGAGATTGATATGGTGGTCAATATCAGTGATGTGAAGAATGGTCTGTTTGATAAAGTGGAGGAAGAAATCCGGCAGGTAAAGGTGGCTTGTGGATCCCATATTTTGAAAGTGATCATCGAGACCTGCTATCTGACAGAGGAAGAAAAAATAGCCATGTGTAAGGCTGTGACTGTGGCAAGAGCAGATTATATTAAGACCTCCACCGGATTTGGCACAGATGGCGCCACAAAGGCAGATGTGGAGCTTTTTAAGGCGCATATCGGATCGAATGTGAAGATCAAAGCTGCCGGAGGAGTATCGACACTGGAAGACCTGAAAATGTTTCTGGAGCTTGGTTGTGACCGTATCGGCACTTCCAGAGCAGTGGGGCTGTGCAAAGGCGAGTTGACAGAAGGTTATTAAATGCCCCCAAATAGGAAAAACGAAAAGGAAAAGAAATATGGTTAATAAAGTGATTCAAGAAAGACTCTGCATACTTCGTAAAGTCATGGCGCAGAAGGGCATTGATTTTTACCTGATGCCTACTGCTGATTATCATAATTCGGAATATGTGAACAATTACTTTAAAGTAAGAGAATATTTCTCCAATTTTACCGGTTCCAACGGAACACTTCTGATATGGCAGGAGGGAGCAGGCCTGTGGACGGATGGACGGTATTTTATTCAGGCAGCACAGGAACTTTTAGGGACTACGATCGAGTTGTTTCGCATGCAGGATGAGGGTGTGCCGACGATGGAAGAGTTTTTGAAAGAAAACATGAAGGATGGGCAGACACTGGGATTTGATGGAAGAGTGGTGTCTGTGCGGCAGGGGAAGAAGTTTGAGGAGATTTTAAAAGAAAAGAACGGGAATTTGGCTTATACAGAAGATCTTGCGGAAGTAATCTGGAAAGACAGACCGTCGTTTCCGGCAGGCAAGATAATCATACTTGATGATACATTGACCGGCAAAAACGTAGCAGATAAGCTGAAGGCACTTATGGAGGCACTTCGTAAAGAAGGGGCGGAAGGAACATTTATCAGTAAATTGGATGATCTGATGTGGCTTTTTAATATCAGAGGCTGTGATGTGGCATGCAATCCGGTGGCAATGTCTTATGCGTATATCTCCGATTCTGAAAACGTGATCTTTTTGCAGGAGAAAGCACTGAATGACAGGATTAAGGGTTATTTTGAGATCAATGGTGTCCGAGTGAAGAAATATAGCGATACAATGTCTTATCTCGAAAACTTACCTAAAGGTAAGAAAATTTTGTTGGATGACAGATATTGTAGTTTTGCCACATACAAAGTGCTTTTCAATCATCATACGCTGATTGAGAAAAAGAATCCCACAGAACTTCTAAAGGCAATTAAGAACCCTGTGGAGCTTGCCAATATGAAGGAAGTGTATCTTAAGGACAGCGTGGCTGTGACTAAATTTATTTATTGGCTGAAGACCCACGTGGGCAAAGAAGAGATCACAGAGGTCTCAGCAGCGGAGTATCTGGATGGTCTGCGCAGGCAGATTCCGGGATTTCTTGATCTGTCCTTTCCTACCATAGCAGCTTATGGAGTCAACGGCGCCATCATTCATTATTCTGCCACACCTGAAAAACATGCGGTATTGGCACCGGAAGGGATGTTGATGGTGGATTCCGGTGGACAATATCTGGGAGGAACTACTGATGTTACACGAACCATAGTTCTGGGGCCTATTTCGGGAGAGGTCAAGAAGCAGTATACTATGGTGGCAGCGGGGATGCTTCAGCTTAGTAATGCCAAGTGGCTTTACGGCTGCACAGGGCGGAATCTGGATATTCTGGCCAGACAGCCACTTTGGGATATGGGGCTTGATTATAAGCATGGCACCGGTCATGGGATTGGCTATATTTTGAACGTGCATGAAGGACCACAGAATCTGCGTTGGAAATTTGGGGAAGGGATGACAGAGGCTGTGTTGGAGGCAGGGATGGTCACTTCCAATGAGCCCGGGGTATATGTGGAAGGAAGCCATGGTGTTCGGATTGAAAATATCGTAGTAGCTTGTAATGGGCAGAAGAATGAGTATGGGCAGTTTATGTACTTTGATACTTTGACGTATGTGCCTATCGATTTGGATGGAATCGCAGTGGAGTATTTGAATGAGACACAGAAGGGATATCTGAATGAGTATCATAGGATGGTGAGAGAGAAGCTGGAGCCTCATCTTACAATTGAAGAAGTGGAATGGCTACGGAAGGAAACCAGGGAAATTTAAAAAAAATATAAAAAATTGATGCCAAATATTGACTTTTCTCTTGATTTTTGCGATAATAAATTTGTATATGGCAGACCTTTGAATTTGATAAACAGGTGGCCAGATTGTTAAAAATTATCGCCATGCAAAGGACGCATTGTGATAGGAATACATTTTAAGGAGGGCATTATTTTATGTCAACAAAAGCGTATTATCCGATTTCTGAGATCGGAAAAGACAAAGTCGGTTTCAGCACGACTCGTTCCATCATTGAAGGTGCTTTCTACGGTAATAACGTAGTGAAAGTAAACACTTTAAGAGAAGCTTATGAGCTTGCTAAGAATTCTCCTGGTACCATCGTTACCGATATGCCTGTATACAAGGCTGAGGAGCAGGGACTTGAGAGAGATTCTAAGGTTCTTTTGTTCAACGACGGTGCAGTTACCGGTCGTTATGCACAGGCTCGTCGCATCAAGGGTGAGCCCGGTGTAGATGCAGGCAAGCTTGATAAAGTAGTTATGGATGCTGTTTACAAGACTCGTTGGATGACCCTGTATCATGCAGAGTGTTTCATCGGTCTTGATCCTGAGTTCATGGTAAAGGCTCACCTTCTGATTCCCGAAGGCGAGGAGAACATCCTTTACAACTGGATGCTGAACTTCCAGTATATGTCTGATGAGTATGTGAGAATGTATGGTGAGTCCAAGCCCGTTGGTAACGGCACTGAGCCCGACATCTACATCTTCTCCAATCCTCAGTGGGAGCCTACTCCCAGCCCTGATGTAGATTACAGCTGCTTAAGCGCTGACTTGACACTGTGCTACTTCGATACTGACCAGAACTGTGCAGCTATCCTTG
>JAZQGM010000103.1:0-4018 GCA_045540075.1 Acetatifactor sp.
AGTGCTTGCGGAAGCAGTTCAGGTGCTTAAGATGGGTGCCTAAGATGGATGTTTGAGAAATTAGTGGTTTGTGAATGCAGCGGTGTCGATTTTGAAATTGGCACTACTGCAGAAAGTGAAGCTGGTTCATTAAATGAGACAATAGATGGTTCGGAGGTGATAACGTGGTAGTGACGTTGGAAGAAATGAAGACTTATCTTCGGGTGGATTTTGAGGATGATGATTTGATCCTGGCATCTCTTATTTCGGCTGCGGAAAAACTTTGTATGGATGTGGCCAGGTGTGAGGATGCAGAGGCGTTTGCTCAGGAGAAGAATGGGAAGATTGCGGTGATGTATGCGGTGGCGTATTGGTATGAGCATAGGGAAAAGGCGGATCATCAGGAGCTTACGTTATCCCTTCGGGCATTGTTGTTTGGGATCCGGAAGGAGGCATTCTGATGGATATTGCGGCGATGAATACCAGGATCATTTTTCAGAAGTGTGAAGTGGTGGCGGACCGGATAGGGAATCGGAAGAATGTGTGGACGGATTATCATTCTTGTTTTGCCACTATTAGTGATTCTGTGGGAAGGAGTTCGGTGGAGAATGGGGCTGCCGGGATGACTACGGAGCATGCGGATGTTGGTTTTACGGTGCGGTTTTGTAAGAAGACCATGGCGGTGGATACCACCGGGTTTCGGATTCTTTGGAATGGCGGCGTTTACAATATCCGGAAGGTGGATCATCTGAATCTGAAGAAGCATGCCTTGAAGTTTCGGTGTGAGAAGGAGCGGCAGTGATGGCAAGGAATATTTCTATCGGAGATCTGGCGGATGTGGTGATGGATGGTTTGAATGAGTATGCCAGGCTTGCAACGGAGGATATGAAGGAAGCAGTCCGGAGTGCGGGAAAGACGGTTCGTAAGGAGATTAAGGGGAATGCACCGAAGGATACCGGAGAATATGGGAAGAGCTGGCGTGTGAAAACGGTGCGGGAGACTTCTCAGACTTTGGCGGTGGTAGTGCATTCCAGGAATCGGTATCAGCTGGCCCATTTGCTGGAGTATGGTCATGCTTTGCGAAATGGCGGAAGGTATGAGGGTGAGGTGCATATTGCGCCTGCAGAAGAGCTGGGGATGCGGCAGCTGCAGAAGGAGATTGAAAGGGCGTTGGGTAATTAGACAATGGAAGAGTTATTACAGATGTTAGAGGAGATGGGGCTTCCTTTTGCGTATCATCATTTTGCGGAAGGGGAATCTCCGGAAACGCCGTTTGTCTGTTATCTGCTTCCGGGGAGTAAGAATTTCGGGGCGGACGGTAAGGTTTATTATAAGATCAATGAGGTTCATATAGAACTGTACACTGATTGGAAGGATTTGGCGGTGGAACAGGGTGTGGAGGCTGTGCTGGATGGGCATGGCGTTTTTTATAACAAATCCGAGGTTTGGATCGAGAGCGAGAAGCTTTACGAGGTCCTTTATACGTTTGAATGGGAGGTTTAGAAGATGGCTGATAAGAATAATAAGGTGAAGTATAATCTGAAAAATGCACATTATGCGTTGCTGACGATTGGGGAGGATGGTACGGTTTCTTATGGAAATCCTACAGCAATTCCGGGTTCAGTGTCTATTTCGCTGGATGCCAATGGGGAGCCGGAGAACTTTTATGCGGATGGCATTGCTTATTATGTGATTAATAATAACATGGGTTATGAGGGTGATCTGGAGCTGGCGTTGATTCCGGAAAGTTTCCGTACCGAGGTATTGATGGAGGCGTTGGATGACAATGGGGTGTTGATTGAGAATGCTCAGGTGGAGCTGGCTTCGTTTGCGTTGCTGTTTGAGTTCGATGGCGACAAGAAGCATATCCGTCATGTGTTGTATAACTGTGCGGCATCCCGTCCAGGCATCGAGGGTAAGACCAATGAGGATAGCCGTGAGGTGCAGACGGAGACGCTGACTATTAAGGCAACGCCGCTGGCCAGTGGTATTGTGAAGGCAAAGACCGGCAACACCACAGATACCACAGTTTATAATGACTGGTACAAGGCTGTATACATGCCCACTGTGAAAGAAGCTGAGGAAGGCGAGGGTGTAGCGTAATGAGCATGATTAAGAATATTGAAATCGATGGCAAGCAGGTGCCTTTTAAGGCATCCGCTGCCATTCCGAGAATTTATCGGATGAAGTTCCAGAGGGATATTTATAAGGATTTGAAGGCGCTGGAGAAGTCTGTGGGGGATAACAAGGAAGAGAATTCCAATCTGGATATGTTTTCTCTGGAAATGTTTGAGAATATTGCTTTTGTGATGGCGAAGCATGCGGATCCGGCGATTCCCAATAGTCCGGAGGAGTGGCTGGATGGGTTTAATACCTTTTCCATTTACCAGGTGTTGCCGCAGTTGATTGAGCTGTGGGGATTGAATGTGCAGACGGATGTGGAGTCTAAAAAAAACTTCGTGCAACAGAGCGTGAGATGACAACGCCGTTGTTTTTGCTGAGGTGTGTGCAGTTGGGCTTGTCGATGGCGGATTTGGAGCTGCTGTCGATCGGTCTGATTAATGATATGTATGCGGAGAGCCGGAATGACGAGTGGAAGTATGCACAGATTGCGACACAGGATGATTTCGATAGATTTTAAAAATATCTCGGAAATACATTGACAATCATCTATGTATGGAATATAATAATACATAGATAAATATCTATGTGAGGTGTTAGAGATGAATACGATTGATGTAGCAGTAATTTGTAAAGCTCTTGGAGACAGCAACCGTTTACAGATTATCCAGATGTTATCGGATGGAGAAAAGTGTGGATGTAAATTGTTGGAGGCATTTGAGATTACACAGCCAACCTTGTCTCATCATATGAAAATTTTATGTGAATGCGGTCTTGTGAATGACAGAAAAGAAGGGAAGTGGCACCACTATTCCTTAAATTGTGAGACGTTGCATGGATTTAAAAGTTTCATTGAAGGGTTGTCCTGTGTTAAGGAAGGGGGAAGCTGCTGTTCATGATCTGGGATTTTATTCAAAATCAGATATTGGGGATGAAATGGCTGAATGAACTGATCGGAGTATTATTAGGAAAAGCAGGCTTGGATATATCCGGCAAGTTGGGAGGAAGTATTCACTTTTTTATTTATGATGTGATAAAAATTACAATCCTGCTCTGTACTTTGATATATGTGATTTCCTATATACAAAGCTACTTTCCTCCGGAACGAAGTAAAAAAATCTTAGGGAGATTTAAAGGAATTGGGGCAAATTGCATTTCTGCCTTGTTGGGAACGGTTACTCCGTTCTGCTCCTGTTCGTCCATACCGCTTTTTATTGGATTCACAAGCGCAGGTCTTCCGTTAGGCGTAACCTTTTCTTTCTTGATTTCATCTCCTATGGTGGATTTGGGAAGCTTGATTCTGTTAATGAGTATTTTTGGTACAAAAGTAGCGGTAATTTATGTGATTGTCGGATTGATCATAGCAGTAATTGGTGGCACTTTAATTGAAAAAATGCATATGGAAAAATATGTGGAAGATTTTATTTTAAAGGCCAATGCTGTTGATATTGACAGTCCGGAGCTTACTCAAAAAGACCGTCTGCTTTATGCAAAAGAACAAGTGGCAACCACATTTAAAAAAGTATTTCCTTATATCCTGGTTGGTGTGGCGATTGGAGCTGCAATCCATAACTGGATTCCGGAAAACTGGATTGAAACAGTGTTAGGAAGTCATAATCCGTTTGGTGTTGTATTGGCCACATTAGTAGGGATTCCGATGTACGCTGATATCTTTGGTACGATACCAGTTGCAGAAGCATTGCTGGCAAAAGGTGCACAGCTGGGAACCATATTAAGTTTTATGATGGCTGTTACAACGCTCAGCTTACCGTCAATGATCATGTTGAAAAAAGCAGTGAAACCGAAACTTCTCGGTGTGTTCGTGACCATTTGTGCAGTTGGCATTATTATTGTTGGTTATTTGTTTAATATATTTCAGGGATTCATAATTTAGGAGGATTTGAAAATGGCATTGTTC
>JAZQGM010000104.1:0-6615 GCA_045540075.1 Acetatifactor sp.
CCTATTGTGGTGATTTAGTTGCGGGGCGAGTGACGTTCAGCCGCGCCCCATTCGCAAAACCGCCCCTTCGGGGCTCTCCGCTGCTTCGCAGCTACTTTTGCTCATTAGCGGGGCGCTCCCTCAGAGAAGAGATCAGGACGAAAATTCGTGCGAGCACGATTTTCATCCTGATTTCTTCTCTGGCTGAACTGTTAGTTTTTAAAGCTGTGGATGGGAGCCGGAATCCTTCCGCCGCGATTTACAAAGGCATCACAGGAGAACTGGTTTACGGGCATGATCGGGGCATATCCCAGCAAGCCACCAAATTCCACTGTCTCACCTACCCCTTTGCCCACTACAGGAATCACGCGCACAGCAGTAGTCTTCTGGTTCACCATACCGATGGCCATTTCATCTGCAATGATACCGGAGATGGTGGTCGCCTTGGTATCTCCGGGAATGGCAATCATATCCAATCCCACAGAGCAGACACAGGTCATTGCTTCCAGTTTCTCCAGGGTCAGAGCTCCTGCAACCACCGCATCGATCATCCCCTGATCTTCGCTGACAGGAATAAAGGCACCGCTCAGTCCCCCCACATAGGAAGATGCCATCACACCACCCTTTTTCACCTGATCATTTAACAAGGCAAGAGCAGCTGTGGTACCCGGTGCACCGGCATATTCCAGACCGATCTCGCAGAGAATATCTGCCACACTATCACCGATGGCCGGTGTAGGCGCGAGAGACAGATCTACGATACCGAAAGGTACATTCAACATCTTGGAAGCTTCCTGGGCTACCAGTTGTCCTACACGTGTGACCTTGAAAGCGGTCTTTTTGATGGTCTCACAGAGAACCTCAAAATTCTCACCTCTTACCTTTTCCAAAGCAGTCTTTACCACACCGGGACCACTGACACCTACATTGATGATCTTGTCCGCTTCCGTAACGCCGTGGAAAGCACCTGCCATAAACGGGTTGTCGTCCGGTGCATTGCAGAACACCACCAATTTAGCACAACCCAGAGAATCTGCTTCTTTGGTGTACTCTGCTGTCTCTTTGATCACTTCACCCATGAGCTTCACAGCATCCATATTGATACCGGTCTTGGTGGATCCCAGATTCACAGAACTGCAGACCCGCTCTGTGCTGGAAAGTGCCAGAGGTATGGAACGGATCAGCAATTCGTCTGCCGGTGTCATTCCTTTACTCACCAGTGCCGAATAACCACCGATAAAGTTCACCCCTACTTCCTTTGCCACCAAGTCCAATGTCTTTGCAATGGATGCAAAATCTTCCACGCTCTTACAGGCAGCACCACCGATCAGGGCAATGGGTGTCACCGATATCCTCTTATTTACAATAGGAATCCCGAACTCTCTGGAAATCTCCTCACCGGTACTTACCAGATCCTTGGCAGCCTCGTAAATCTTGGTATAAATCTTATCGTTCAATTTCTGAAGGTCGCTGTCGATACAATCTAAGAGACTGATGCCCATGGTGATCGTACGGACATCCAGCTTCTCCTTCTCAATCATATTGTTTGTTTCTGTTACTTCAAATATGTTAATCATCGAAAATCTCTCCTGTATCCTAGATTCTGTGCATCTTATCAAAGATCTCTTCCTTCTGACATTTGATCACCACGCCGATCTCCTGGCCCAAGGCTGCAAGCTCATCTGCCATGTCACCAAAAGGCTTGCTTGTACCGTTGGTATCCACAATCATCATCATATTAAAATATCCCTGAACAATGGTCTGTGAGATATCCAGAATATTGATTCCATTCTCAGCCAGATATGTACATACCTTGGCAATAATTCCTACTGTATCTTTTCCTACTACTGTAATAATTGTCTTTTTCATAATTCCTCCGTTTTTATGCTTTGCTTTTTGATTATGTTATCAGATGTCGACTAACTTTTCAAGTGATTCTTATACAAATAGTTGCAAATTTATCATGCAATATTTATCACCGGCGACACCTCATTACGCGCAGCCACCTGCATCTGAAAATCGCCGGCATTATAAGGATTATCCCCCATAGTAATCTCCATCCGCACTGCTTCATAGGCCAATTCCGGCAGATTATTCTCCTTGGACAGATGCCCCAGAACAATAGCTTGCATCTTATCATGGATAATTCTAGAAAGCAATCTTCCGGAATTTTCATTGGACAAGTGCCCTCGTTCTCCAAGGATACGTTGTTTTAAATAATAAGGATAGGGCCCCACCTGAAGCATATTCACATCGTGGTTTGCCTCAATCAAAAGAGCATCCATGCCCCTTAAGCATTCTACCGTATAATCATTGTAAACACCTAAGTCTGTACAGATTCCCACCTTTTTATTGCCATAACCGATGCGGTATGCCACAGGCTCCGCTGCATCATGGGAGATACGCATAGGATTCACCGTCAAATCCTTGATCACCATTTTCTCATCAGCTTTTACCTCACGAAACAGTTCCTCATCAATCTTTCCCAGACTGCCACAACTTTTCATAGCCTCTATAGTGCCCGTGGTGGCATAAATGGGTATCTCAAATTTTCTTGCCAAGACCCCCAATCCACTGATATGATCTGCATGCTCATGGGTAATCAGAATACCATCCAGCTCACGGCCACTAATGCCCAGACTATTTAATCCACACTCTGTACGCTTACCGCTGATGCCCACATCTATCAAAAGGTGTGTGGTATCTGAGCCCACATAAATACAATTGCCACTGCTTCCACTGGCGATACTACACATTCTCATTGTGCCGTCCTCCGGGTGTAACTTTTAAGCCGTTTATCAATCTGCTTGAAACTATCCTCCAGTCTGCCACTATTGTCAATGATATAATCACTGGCAGAGCGAAAAGCTTCCTCTGACAGTTGCTTGTCCATGATCTGTGTGATCTTTAAGGGAGCATACCCTCTATTACGTTCTAGTCGACTACGGCGCACTTCCTCATCCGCATGGATATACCACAGTTCATCTACAATCTCTTTATAACCTGTCTCGATCAAAAGTGCTGCTTCAATAAAGAAAAGCTCAATTTGCGGATTCTCCCTTGCTTCTTTCACACGATCCAACAAATACCTCTGCACCGCAGGATGTATCAGTGCATTTACCCTCAACAGAAGCTCTCTTTCCAGAAAAATTCTGGAAGCCATGATGGTCCTGTCTATGGTGCCGTCCGGCTTCAGCACACCTTTTCCCATGATCTCCACAAGCTTTTCATAACAAGGTTGTCCCGGCTCTTGTACCTTATGAGCCACCTGATCAGCCATATAGACCTCACATTTAAAATTTTGCTTTACATACTGTAAAATTTCTGATTTACCGGCTCCCACTCCTCCGGTAACACCGATCAAACGCATAATTCCCTCCTATTTTGCTTCGTACCAGTTATCCCCTGTATGAAGATCTACTTCTAAAGTAACAGAAAGCGTTGCTGCGGTTTTCATATTCTCTTCCAAAATGCTGCGCACCTGTTCTCTTTCCTCTTTTACCGTCTCGATCAAAAGTTCATCATGCACCTGCAAAATCAGCTTAGACTTAAGTCCTGCATCCTGCAAACCCTTCCATACCCGGATCATAGCAATTTTCATGATATCAGCTGCTGTCCCTTGAATGGGTGCATTCATGGCCACCCGTTCTCCAAAAGAACGCTGCATAAAGTTGGAACTGCCCAGTTCCGGCACAGGACGCCTACGCCCAAACAAAGTGGTCACATACCCTTTTTCTCTGGCATCTGTCACTTGCTTATCCAGAAATCCCTTTACTTTAGGATAAGTGGCAAAATACTGCTCAATATACTCGCCGGCTTCCTTCTTACTAATACTCAGATCCTGACTCAGGCCAAAGGAACTGATTCCATAAACAATACCAAAGTTTACTGCCTTTGCATTCCTTCTCTGCAAATCTGTGACTTCCTCAAAAGGTGTGTGGAATACCTTGGACGCTGTGATTCTGTGAATATCCTGATCCATATGGTAAGCCTCGATCAACTGTTCATCACCGGACATATGTGCCAACACTCTCAACTCAATCTGGGAATAGTCCGCATCCATGAATTCACAGCCCTCTCTCGGCACAAAAACCTTACGTATTCTTCTGCCCAGCTCCATTTTCATGGGAATATTCTGCAAGTTAGGCTCTGTGGAACTGATCCTTCCGGTAGCCGTAATGGTCTGGTTAAAGCTGGTGTGAATCCTCTCATCAGATCCAATATACACTGCCAAACCGTCTGCATAGGTAGATTTCAACTTGGCAAGCCCTCTATATTCCAGAATATCCTTCACAATTGGGTGCTCCGGTGCAAGCTTCTCCAACACATCTGCTGCAGTGGAATAACCGGTCTTGGTCTTCTTGCCCCCGGGAATCTTCATCTTATCAAACAAAATCTCTCCCAGCTGCTTAGGTGAATTAATATTAAAATGACTGCCCGCCTGCTCATGGATCGACTGCTCTAACTGATCGATTCTTTCCACCAGCGCATCCCCATATTCCTTCAGTTCTTCCCGCTTCACCCGGACACCTTCCTGCTCCATATCATAAAGCACTAGAGAAAGTGGCATCTCCACCTCTCTCATAAGTCTGTCCATTCCGGTTTCTGTAAGCTTCTTTTCCAGCACCACCGAAGCCTTTCTTGCCACATAAGCACCGTAACACAGATACTTCTGCATCTCTACCGGTTTCATCAAAAGCGCATGCACTGCACTGAGCTTTCCAAAGCTCTCTGCATAACCAGGAATCATCATATCAAGATGCTCCTTGGCAATTCCCTCTATATCATAATCATTCTTCAATGGATTAAGCAAATATGCACCTATCAATACATCAAAATAGCCATCCGTGCTATCCTGCTTTAGGTAACGATACATCTTCTTAATGTCAAACGTAGATATGGGAAGACGACCGGACAACCGATACAAAGTATCTGCCACCAGCTCCTCTTCACCCTCTTTCAGCGTATATACAAAGACATTTTCCTCCCCATCCGCCACTGCCACAGCCAGAAGCTCCTGCGCTTCTCCTGTCAAAAGCCAGATCCCCACTCTATCTGCAACTTCACTGATCAGGTCTGTCTTTTTCACCCAATCTGATGCATGGTCACACACCACAAAACTATCTGATACATTGCAAAACTCCACGGTCACCACGTTATCAAAACGGCTCAACATATTCTTAAATTCCAGCTCTTTAAACAAAGCATATGCTTCTTTGGTATAATATCCTTCTGCCTTAGCATTCTCAAAGGAAAGCTCCACATCACAATCTACCTTGATGGTGGCCAGCGCCTTACTCAGATCCGCAAGATCCCGGTTCGCGATCAACGATTCCCGAATGCTCTTCTTACTGATTTCCTCCACATGGGCATAAATATTTTCAAGAGAACCATAAGTTTCCATCAATCCTACTGCCGTCTTCTCGCCCACCTTGGGTACACCGGGAATATTATCCGCAGTATCTCCCATAAGTGCCTTCAGGTCGATAAACTGCGTAGGCGTCACATGATACGCCTTAAGCACATCCTCTGCGTAATAATCCTCCACCTCTGTCCTACCCATCTTGGTCTTGGGAATACGAATCTTAATATGCTCAGAAGCAATCTGCAGAAGATCTCTGTCACCGGACACAAGGGCCACTTCCATACCAGCTTTCTCCGCCTTCTTTGCAAGGGTACCCAGAATATCATCTGCCTCAAGTCCCGGCTGCTCCATGATCACCACGCCCATAGCCTTCAGCACATCCTTCATCACAGGCACCTGTTCCCTAAGCTCCTCAGGCATGGCTTTTCTGGTCCCTTTATACCCATCATACATCAAATGGCGAAATGTGGGCGCATGCACATCGAAAGCCACAGCTAAATAATCCGGCTTCTCCTCTTCCAGGATCTTAAACATAATATTCAAAAACCCATAAATGGCATTCGTATGAAATCCTTTAGCATTTGTAAGTTCCGGCACCCCGTAAAATGCCCTATTTAAGATACTATGCCCATCTATCAGAACCAGTTTCTCACTCATCTGCCAATCCTTTCCTTATCTGAAGTCATCTCACCTCAGAATAATCCAAAATACCACACACAACACAGCCGTCATAGCAACCAACTCAAGCACAGAACCGGCACGAATAAAACGCTCTGTTTTACTTAGCCGCTTCCTCGCCTCCACCATCCGCTTGGCCAACTCATGGTTCAGATCAAAAGCATCCCCTTCCTCCAGTCGGCTCATACCTTCCGAAACCAAGAACTGAATCGTCAGCTCCTCACGACAATCAGGACAATTCAAAACATGATCACAAAACCTCTTTAGGGTCTTGTAATTCATCTTCTGCAATATGAAATCAGGGATCATCTTCTCACAATCCTTACACTCCAAAAAACGGTCCATTAAGCCTCCTATCCTAGAGCGCGCAGGGTTGGGCAAGGACGCCGCTCCGGATTGGCGGGGGAGGGCACTTGGGGGTGCGGGGCGGGAGGCATGATGGCCGCCAATTATCCTAGGCGTTCCGATGAACCCCCAAAGTGCGGTTCACATCGCCCGTAAGCGGGGGCGATGCGAACCAGGGGTTTCATCTCCACAGGATAAGAGGGGCGGCCATCATGCCTCCCGCCCCGCACCCCCAAGTGCCCTCCCCC